>JADLGZ010000187.1 GCA_020849075.1 Fimbriimonadaceae bacterium
GGCGTGGTGGTGGATGGCTGCCCGCCCGGGCTGGAGATTTCTTTGGAGGAGATTCAGACCGAGCTCGACCGGCGGCGGCCCGGGCAAAGCGGCATCGTCTCGAAGCGCAAAGAGAGCGACCGCATCGAGATTCTGAGCGGCATTTCGCCCGAAGGGAAGACTCTCGGCACGCCGATCGCGATGCTGGTGCGCAACGAAGACGCCCGCGCCAGCGACTACGACGAGAACCGCAACAAATTCCGCCCCAGCCACGCCGATTTTACGACGCACATGAAGTACGGCGTGCGGGATTGGCGAGGCGGGGGACGGTCCTCGGCGCGGGAGACGGTCGGGCGTGTCGCGGCCGGGGCGATTGCGCAGAAGTTGTTGAAGGAGGTTTGGGGGGTCGAGGTTGTGGCCTTCGTCCAAGGCGTCCACGATGTCCAAATGGGGCCGGTGGACTGGTCTGACAGATCCGATATTGAGCGAACACCCGTCCGATGCCCCGACCCCGTGGTCGCCGCGCGAATGATCGAGCGTATTGAAGAAGTTCGAAAGCAAGGTGACACGGTCGGCGGCGTCGTCGCTTGCCTCGTGCGAGGCGTCCCCACGGGATGGGGCGAGCCGGTGTTTGATAAACTAGAAGCCGACTTGGCGAAGGCGGTGATGAGCTTGCCGGCAAGCAAGGGCTTCGAGATTGGAAGCGGCTTCGCCGGGACGCTTCTGAAGGGGAGCGAGCACAACGATGCGATGTGCGCAAGTAACGGCGCTGGGGTAGTGACGACCACCAACAACTCCGGCGGCATCCAGGGCGGGATCAGCAATGGCATGCCGATTACGATGCGCGTGGCCTTCAAGCCCGTCAGCACCATCATGATGGAGCAGGACACCGTAGACGAGAATTACGAGAACACGACGATCAAAGGGAAAGGGCGGCACGACCCGTGCGTTCTACCGCGGGCCGTGCCGATGGTCGAGGCCATGGTATCTTTGGTTCTGGTCGACCACGCCTTGCGGCAGCGCGCCTTAACGGGTTCTTAACAAATGGGCACCAAACTACCATCCAGATGGTCGCTGTAACGAAACCGATGATCGAGCAAGCCCCGTCTCCGATGATGACCGTTCCCAAAATCATGGCCCGGGGCGTAGATATGTTCTACGGTTCATTTCAAGCTTTGCATGGCGTCAGCTTGGACATCGAAGCCAACAAGGTGACCGCATTTATCGGTCCATCCGGTTGCGGAAAATCTACCTTTCTCCGGTGCCTAAACCGGATGAATGATCTCATAGACGGCGCCCGGGTCCAGGGGCGAATCGAGATTGAAGGGACGGATATCTATGCATCTCACGTGGACCCCGTCGCGCTCCGAAAATCCGTCGGAATGGTGTTCCAAAAACCCAATCCGTTCCCCATGAGTATTTACGACAATGTCGCCTACGGCCCGCGCCTGCATGGCATGAAAGGGAAGACCGAGTTGGATGCGTTGGTTGAGCTCTCTCTGAAGCAAGCGGCGCTTTGGGATGAAGTCAAGGACAAACTGAAGCAAAGTGGAGGCGCCCTCTCCGGTGGCCAGCAACAGCGTCTCTGCATCGCGCGCACCCTCGCCGTCGGGCCAGAAATCATCCTCATGGACGAGCCCTGTTCCGCCCTTGACCCCATTGCGACCGCCAAGATTGAAGAACTCATATCCGAGCTCAAGCAAAGCTACACGATCGTCATTGTGACGCACAATATGCAGCAGGCCCAGCGCACGAGCGACAAAACGGCCTTTTTCATGTTGGGACGCCTGGTCGAGTTATCCGAAACCTCTCAACTGTTCACCTCACCGCAGATGAAGGAAACGGACGACTATATCAGCGGGCGCTTCGGCTAACCGGAGGATAGGCTTCAGCCTCACAAGGCTTGAACCGGTACAATCTTCCAGTTCGCATGAACCCCAAACTCACCCCCCTCCTGGATGCCGTCCACTTGGCGACACGCAAGCTTGCCTCTAGCCGCAAGCTGAACGACGTGCTGCCGGAGGTTCTGAGCATCTGCGTCGAGGCGGTAGGGGCCGAAGGTGGCACGATCTACCTACACAACCGAACAAAGAAGGCTCTTGAGTTCCGCCATGTCCTGCCCGAGAGGAGCCGGGAAGCCCTCCAGTTCAGCGATATTCCCGACCACCAGGGCGTAGCCGGAGCGGCCTTCACCGAACGTAGAACCCAGCTAACCCACACCGAGCCCGTTTCCCCTCGGGCCGCTGCCATCGCAGAAAAGACCGGCATGAACGTGCGCACCATGATCACTGTGCCGCTGATGCTCGAAGACACGGACCCTATCGGCGTCGTTCAACTGGTCAACAAGCAGGACGGTGATGTGTTCACCGACGATGACCGCACAGTTCTCGAGACGGTCAGCGCGGTTTCGACCCTCGCCTACCTCAACTGGGAGCTCCTCGACGAGCAAACCCGCGCATCGCAGCTGCTCGGTATGGGCCGCGTCGCCCACGACATCAAGAACATGGCCTTTGCGCTGGAGGCGAATCTCACCTTCAGCCACGAGACCATGAAGGAGATCAAGAAACTGGCCGGCAAAGACGATTGCGACCCAGAAATGGTGCCTCACGTGGACACCCTAGACGTGATGATCAACGAGCTTCACGAGAGCATTGACCGAATCAAGGACTACACCACCTTGATGAGTGACCTCTCAGCGGGCAAAAAGCTGGAGCCGAAGCTCGTCCTCGCGCCGATGAGCAAAACCATCGAACGCGCCGCTTCATTCCTGGCCAGCGAGGCCCGTAAGCACGGCCTTGAGCTGAACTACGAAATCGAAGCTAGCGCCCCTGCGACAAAGCATGACTCGATGTACGTGTTTAGGATCACCCAGAACCTGGTCTCAAACGCCGTGAAGGCCGTCGCTGAAACCATGGATACGGATCCCGACATGCACGAAGCGGTCACGGTGCGCTACTCACACCACGACGACAAGCATGTTCTAGAGGTTGTGGACACCGGCCCCGGTATGACCAAGGAAATCGCCGACCGCATCCTGGGCGGCAATGCTCGTTCCGTCTGGAACAAGTCCGCCGGCTCGGGTTGGGGAACCAAAATCGTGCTCGAATTGGCCCAAACCCATGGTGCTACGGTCGAGATTGATAGCGAATTGGGACGCGGCTCCACTTTCCGCGTGACTTTTCCACATCGGGCGTAGCGCGAGCCTGTTTCCGAAGACCCAGTGATAATCTCGCTTGTTCATGGCAACGTCGTACTATATACTTAAGGACGTAGCGATGACCCACACCCTGCTAGTAACAATTGCCCTGATTTCATTGGTCGCAATCGGTCATGCCAAGTCAGGGCGCCCCACGGGCGACCTCATTGCTGTCCCTAAACCGGAGTTTCAATCTAGGGGCTTGACGCTTGTTGCCGGAGCGGTGGTCAGAAACTCTCTTGCGGGTGGCAGGATCCTGGTCATCCGTCCAGCCAAGAACCAATCATGGAAATCGCTAGCTGCGGAACTTCGCGCTACCGGCAATTTTTCAAGCGTCGAGCCAGATACTTGGGCCGAGCCGAGCGCAACTCCAAACGACCCCTCTTTCAGTCAGCAATGGCATTTGTTTCAAACCTCTTTGCCGAGGGCATGGGACTTTGTTATGGGCACAAATGCGCCTATCCTTGCCGTAGTTGATAGCGGTGTCGACCTGACGCATCCAGACCTAGTTCCAAACTTGGTACCAGGCTACAACACCATCTCTGGTCTAACCCAAACAAATGGTGGCGATCTTTCGGACATTTCTTCCTCGGGCCATGGCACTCGCTGCGCAGGGATCGCGGGAGCGTGTGGTAACAATGGCATCGGCGTTTCTGGCGTTGGTTGGAACTTAAAGGTTATGCCAATCAGAGCGACCAATCTGGTAACGGGAGTCACGACGCGAAGCGAATTGTTAGAGGGTGTCACTTGGGCGATCAGTAATGGTGCCAAAGTTGCTAGCGTTAGCTACACCGAAGTTGAATATGCCGATGTCCAAGCGGCGGGGGCCTTTGCTAGGAGTTCGGGTGCGCACCTCGTGTGGTCAGCTGGCAATACCAACTCTAACTGGTCATCGTTTGACCATACCAAAGTAACCATTGTCGGGGGGACAGATCAGCAGGATCAGCGTTGGACGAGTGGCCTCAACGGTTCGGGATATGGTCGTGCAGTCGATATCTATGCTCCTTGCACTCAGATCTACACGACTCGAAAGGGCGGGCAGTATGGTTTCGCTCCAGCGGGGGTGAGTTTTGCCGTACCCCAGGTCGCCGCGGCCTTGGCATTGCTACATGAGCGATTGCCTACGGCCAGCCCAGAGCTAGTAGAGCAACTCCTGTTGTGGCGCACCTACGATATCAGCGTTCCAGGACGCGACGAGGCCTCAGGATGGGGAAGGGTCAACACTGGGAAGGCTGTGGAGAACCCAGACAGAAGATATGCGCTAGCTCTTTTGCCGCGACCTGTGGGGAGTTCATGGGCAAATGCCGTTGTTATCAGTGACTCGGGAGCGGTGTTTGGGATTGCAGGGTACCCCGATGGAACCCATCGCATTGTCCAGTGGCAGGACGGGGATATTGTGAGATCTGTATTAGCACCGGCTGGGCCCTACCCGTCGCAGGCTGTCGCTATCTATGATGTGAATTCCTCGCTTATGGTGGTTGGGCACTCGTACGGGCATGGCTTTAAATTTAATGGAATGGATGGCACTATTCAGAGTTTTGGACCGGTCGTTTACCCGATCACGAGACCGAGGGCTATTAATGACCAAGGCGACATTGTAGGTTATGATGAACAGACCAATGTGACCACGGCTGCCTGGTCGTGGTTCGCCGGGGAGAGCGAAAGAACATTACTCCCGGTGCCCGGAGAGAGTGCTGCGATAGACATCACAAATCACCGTGAGATATATGGAACGTGCGGCAATGGTGGACGTGACCCTTATTTGATTAATGAGAACGGAAACCTTCAGTATCTACCACGGTCGTTCGGTAACAATTGTCGAGTTTACAAAGGTAATAATTCTGGGCTCGCAGTTGGGTTCCAATTTAACGACCCTTGGCCCAGTGGAATGCAGGCGACCATTTGGGATAACTTTGCACAGAGCGATACGACTCTTGGACTTGGTTTAGGAACCTATCCGGCAGGTTCAGAGGCTCGAAATATGAATGACTTCAACGAAGTCGTTGGTACTGCGAACAACTCCGATGGGGCTGTCATTCTTCAAGGAGTGGCCATAGGGCACTTAAGCCAGCTACTGACGGCACCTCACTCAGAATTTGCAAACCTTACCCACGCAGGGAGCATCAATAACAAAGGGCAATTAGTAGGGTTTGGCACGAATTCGGGTGGGACGCAAAATGCCTTTCGCGCCGATCCGGTTGAGCATCCGGCAGTTGGGGTCGGACTTGGGCAATTGGGTGCCCAACCTACCTACATTGGGAGCATTCCGCCATCGCTCAGTGTGACCTTCACCACATCCGATGGTGTCGCGATACCGAATTCGACTCAACTTCTTGCCTACAACGGAACCATCGGGCGACTTGAACTAGAGCCTCCGCCGGGTGTAATGGGTAACTATCGCCTATATCTTCGTTGCAACGGCACGGCGATTCCCGGCTTCATCGGTCCAACGTATCTCAACAAGCTATACCCACCTCTTAGTGAACCCTCAATTCCTCGAGACGCCTACTATGTTCCCTACAATGGGCCAGACCTTGGTGAAGGCGCCCCGCTAATCCTCATGTTTGCCGGAGACTGTGATGGTTCCGGCGAGATCGATGCGGCGGATATCGATGCGACTGTCGCGACGTTTGGTGATGGGGATTGGACTCCGGGCTGGACCGGAGCTACAGATTGCGACGGCACGGGAGAAATTGACGCGGCCGATATTGACTACGTTGTCTCGAACTTCGGTCTAACTGGTGACCCCGAACCCTAGATTGATAGCGAATTGGGACGCGGCTCCACTTTCCGCGTGACTTTTCCACATCGGGCGTAGCGCGAGGATAGCTGGGCATGGCTGGGAGTAGCTGGGTTGGCTTTGAGAACCCCCCTGAAAGTCTCCTCTCTGCACAAAAGACATCACTCAGCCATACACCTCAATTCCCAGCATCACCCAGCCATCCCCTAGACATACCGTAATACCAGTAGACAAAGATAAACGCACGTAATTATGTCAGTAGTATATCTCTGCAACAAAATGCAAAAAAAGGTTCAAAATTGACCAAAAGTGGCGGTAAGTCCCATAGTGTTCCCTGATATAGTTGCTTTCAGATGATTCGCTAGGTCCATGAAGGACGCGGCGACATCCGCAGGGCGGGGGTCCTGGTTTCGGGGCCGGTTACTCAAGGATCGAGGAGCCGGCCTCACAAAGCCTTAAGTCCACCCGCGGAGACATATCGTGGAAACGCCGAGCCCGCAATTATTGCAACCGCTGATCGGCACCGAAGAGGTGACGGTGGATGCAAAGGGACGCGTCCTTGTCTCCAAAAAGAAGCGCGACCGACTCGGAAATCCATTTGCAATTGGCGTCGGCGTCAAGGGTTGCATTGTCGCGTACACTTCTGAAGCTTGGGCTAAATTAAATGCTCAGCTTAATTCTGGTGATGCGCTCGATATTGGTAGCGACACGCTCAGAGAATTGATGGTGGGTGAGGCCGAAGACGGGATCGAGTTTGATTCCCAGGGGCGGTTTGTAGTTCCCATGCGCCTCCGAACCAAGTTTAAGTTGGTGGGGGCCCCTTGCCTGCTCATAGGTGCTCAAGACAAGGTAGAGCTTTGGACCGTGGCCGAGTATGAAATCTACGAAGCCGACCGTCGCGCCTACACAGATAGGCATTGGCAAGAGATTTCGGACAACAAATTTAGAGTGTCAGATAATGTGCTGCGAGGGTTACCATGATGGCGGCGCTTAGGCACGAGCCGGTGATGCTGTCGGAAGTTCTGGAGGTCCTTGCGATCCAGCCGGGCGATCTCGCCGTGGATGGAACCTTGGGCCTCGCCGGCCATGCAAAAGAAATGCATAGAGCCGGCGCCACGATCATCGGAGTGGACTGGGACGAATCCATGTTGGCGGAAGCCAAGTCCGAACTGCCCGCGGCTGAGTTTGTTCATGCCGACTACCGCGAAATCCCGGAAATCTTGAGCGATCGCCGCGCCAACGCGATCCTCCTTGACCTCGGCCTGAACAGCGCCCAAATTGATGACCCCGAACGAGGCATCAGCTTCATGCAGGACGGCCCGCTTGATATGCGTATGGATAGGAGCCGGGGCGAGTCCGCCGCCAGCTTCCTCAACCGTGCCAGTGAAGACCAAATTGAGAAAGTCATTCGAGAGTACGGCGAAGAAAGGTGGAGCCGGCGAATAGCTAAGGTGATCGTGGAGCGTCGTCGAGAAAAGCCGTTGCGCACGACGCAAGACCTGGTGGATTGTGTTCTTGCCGCCGTGCCCGTCGCCGCCCGTGATAAGCGCATCCATCCGGCGACTCGCACCAGCCAGGGCGTGCGGATTGCCATCAATCATGAGCTAGAAGATTTGGAAACAGCCCTTACCGAAATCGCGCGATGCCTCGCCATTGGCGGGCGCATGGTGGTGCTGAGCTACCACTCGCTGGAAGATCGCGCCGTCAAGCGTGCGTTTCGAGAATTGGCCCGCGAGGGCGAGTTCGAGGACCTGTTTCGAAAGCCGTTGGAACCGTCTCAAGAGGAGATCAACCGGAACCGGCGGAGTCGCAGCGCGAAATTGCGTGCAGTGCGACGCATGGAGGGTAAATCATGAGTCTCGTTAAGGATCGTCCAGTCGTTCGGCGCGCCGCGTCGCGCCGTGTCCAGACCGCAAAACCGGTCTATCGAACACGCCCGCGCCCGGTGCGGCGCCCTCGATCGGGAGCAATCACAAAAAGTCTGCTTCTTGTTGGGGTCGTCACGATGGTCACCTACATCGTGAGTAGCATCGTAGGGAATACCCTGCTCGAGAATGCGCGTCGCGACCGAATTCGATCGGTCGAGCGAACTCAGGGCAGCCGCGAAGACGTAGCTCGCTTGCGCCGCGTCTTGGATAGCATGGTCAGCCTCGATGCCGTTTCCAAGTACGCTGCCGCCCAAGGGATGGAACTTAGCGGAGCGCCGACCGCTCGTCGAGATTCTGTAGTTGCACAGCTCGGAGATCATGAGACCATCCACTGACCGGCGGGGGCTCGGTTCGGTGTTGATCGGCGCCTTTGTCTTGGCCGCGGGTTCGCAGGCCTACAAGCAGGTCGTCGTCAATAGCCAGATCATTGCCCGAGCTCGGGAGACCAATCGCTTTGTTGTAACCCGAACGGAGTTCGCTCAGCGGGGCTCCATTTATTCGAGTGACGGAAAGGTTCTGGCCCAGAGCAACGACTGCTTTGAGCTGTCCATTAACTACAAAAAGGTTCCCAAGAGCCGCGCCTTCTTCATGGCGATGTCGGAGGCAAGCGGCATCCCCGCGATCGAAATGCTGGTCCCTGCCGAGTCAGGGGGAAAATCGCGCACTTGGAAGCAACCAATGAGCGGTTCTCGCGCTGACAAGATCAAGCTTGTCAAGGGCGAGTGGCGAGCCGACGGCATCTCATTGCGCCGGGTCCCACGCCGAGAGTATCCCCTCAGCGACGTTGCCGAGGCCATAGTTGGAACTTCGCAGGAGGGCCAGCCAATCACGGGCCTCGAAAGCTCACAAAACGCCCTGCTCGCGGGCTCGCCTGGATCCCTGACCGGGATGGTTGACCGCACCGGCGCCTTTTTGCCCATGCGAATGGAGGGTGTCGCCAGCAAAGCGATAGACGGTAGTGATCTCACCTTGACGCTCGATTCCGGATTGCAGACGGCGGCCGCAGCGGCCATTCGCAAAGCTGTGGAGGCCAATGATGCCGACCAAGGCGTTGCCATCGCCGTTGATCCCGCCACCGGCGACGTGCTCGCGGCTGCCTCATGGCGACCCGATAAGCAGGCCAATGGCTTCAACCCAATCGTCATGGGGCGGTTCGAACCGGGTTCAACCTTCAAGATTCTCACACTCGCCAAAGCGCTTGACGATGGCGTGGTCAGCGCTCACGATACGGTCTCGTGTGGCGGGGTCATCCGCGTCGCTGGCAAGGACATCAAGTGCTCTCACGGAGCCCACGGGACAGTGGATGGCCTCAAGGCCATCGCTGAGAGCTGTAACATCAGCGCCGTTACCTGGGCTCGAAAAATTGGTCGTGACCGGTTCATTGATTTTATGCGAACGGCCGGGTTGTTTGACTCAACGAATATTGGCCTACCGGGCGAGATTCCCGGAAAATACAATCCCGATGATGGTAGCCCTACCTTGCAGATCGCGAACATGGGGTTCGGGCAGGCCCTGAACCTCGCTCCGCTCAGCCTCGTTTCGGCATATGCCGCCTTGGCCAACGAAGGTATTCGAATCAACCCGCGTTTGATCAAAAGGGTTGGCGATCGTGAGACTGCTCCCCCCAAGCAAGTGCGGATCGTCTCTGGGGATACCGCGGCCCAAATGATGCACATGATGGAAGCCACGATTGAGCGTGATTTCGGTACGGGCCACCGTCTTCGAATCCCCGGCTATCGCCTGGGCGGCAAGACAGGGACCGCCCAAAAACTAGGTCGAGGTTGGGACAAAGAGCGTCCCAAATATGTCGCGAACTTTGTGGGGTACGTTCCGATTGATCAGCCTCGCGCCGTTATATTGGTCATGGTGGACAATCCCAAGTCCGGTGATTACTATGGAGGCTCTGTCGCGGGACCCGTCTTCAAGGAAATTGCCCAATCCGTCATCAAACGATTCAATATCCCTAAGTCCGAATGATCTCTCTCCCCCAACTCCTGAAATTGAGCGAAGTGTCGCCGGTTCGCGTAACCGGCGACGCGCCATTTTCGGAGATCGTGGCCGACTCGCGAGGGGAAGTCAGGGGTAAGTGCTTTGTTTGCATGCCTGGCACTTCGATTGACACTCACTCTTTCCTAGATGACGTGGCTCTCAAGGGAGCGGTCGCCACGATTGTTTGGAACGATGAGGGTTACGACAAAGCCCTCGCCCTCGGCCTGTCAGTTGCCCAGTTTGATAGCGAACTACCCAAGTTTAATCACTCGTTAGGCCTTGTCTGCCGCGAGCTCTTCCACGACCCCAGCCTCGACATTCGAATCATTGGCATCACTGGTACGAATGGCAAGACCACCTGTGCGTGGATGCTCCGCCAAGCGTTGAAAGCCATGGGGCGCAATGCTGCCTACTTGGGCACCCTCGGATATCAAGGAGGGGGTGAGCTAGAGGAACTCCCCAACACAACCCCATTCCCCGTGGAGTTGTGGTCGCTGATCCAACGGGCTCGTGAAGAGGGAATCACAGACCTCGTGATGGAGGTCTCATCGCACTCTTTGGAGCAAGATCGTGTGGCGGGGGTGCGATTCAACATCGGCGTTTTCACCAATTTATCCCAAGACCATCTGGATTACCACGGCACCATTGAGGAGTATGCCAGCGCCAAGCGGCTACTCTTTACTGCCGCCTATGATGACCCCTTCGTCGCCGTGATCAATGCCGATGACCTCATGGGCTCATTCTGGTTGAGCGAGTGGGAGAACTCCGCCATCGCTCCCGCTTTTCTTTCTTATGGATTCGAGCGTGGTAACGTGCAGGGAGAGATACTGGCGGTCGAGTTCGATCAGTTGGCGATCAAGGTCGCTGGGCAGGAAGTACTGGTCGGCGTCGGCGGCACGTTCAATGCGAGTAATGCCCTGACCGTGGTCGCAACCCTCACCGCAATGGGCGTGAAGCCCAAGGATGCCGCCAAGGCAATGAAGGCGGTCACCGCCGTCCCGGGAAGGTTTGAGGCCGTTCCCAACGAGACCGGAATTGGCATCATCGTGGATTACGCTCACACCCCCGATGCGCTAGAAAAGCTCCTGATGTCGGCCCAGGAAGTGGATCACGAGCGGCTGGTATGCGTTTTTGGTTGCGGTGGTGACCGCGATGCCACCAAGCGCCCTCAAATGGCGGCGATCAGTTCTCGTCTTGCCGATCAAACCATCCTGACTTCCGATAACCCTCGGACCGAGGACCCCATGGCTATCCTCAAAGGCATTGAGCGCGGAATCGAGCCAGGTTCGAATTACATTGTGGTGCCCGATCGCCGAACTGCCATTGAACGGGCAATTCAAGAAGCCGCCAAGGGTGATCTCATCGTGATCGCCGGCAAAGGCCATGAAACCTATCAGATACTCGGCCGCGAAAAGATCCCCTTTGATGATCGCGAGATCGCCCGCGATGCTTGCGCAAAGCGAGGAGTCGCCCAATGACATTGAGCGAACTGGTGACTAGACTTGCCGGTACCCACGGCGCTTCGTCCCAGGGTCTGGATGGTGCCCAGTCTTTCAGCGGTTTCGCATTGGACAATCGCGAGGTCCAGCCCGGACAAGTTTTTGTCGCAATCAAGGGCGCCCGTGTTGATGGTCACGACTACGTCACCCAGGCCCTTCAAGCAGGAGCCGTCGCCGCCATCGTAGAACGACCCGTCGAAGGCCCTCAAATCTTGGTGCCCGATCTGGTTACGGCTCTCGCGAATCTAGGCAAATCGCTTCGCGCTGAGTTTCATGGCCCGGTTGTTGGTGTCACTGGGAGCAATGGCAAGACAACCGCAAAAGAGATGGTCGCCGCCGCCCTTTCCCCTTTGGGGCCTGTGCTGAAGAATAAGGGGAATCAAAACAGCGAGTACACCTCGCCCCTGACCTGGTTCGGTTTGAACGAAGGACACCAAGCGGCCGTAATCGAGATGGGGATGCGGGGGCTCGGGCAGATCCGCCACTTAGCTCAGATCAGCCAGCCCAATCTTGCCCTCATTAC
>JADLGZ010000188.1 GCA_020849075.1 Fimbriimonadaceae bacterium
AGAGGAGCAAGTCCGACAAAAGCCGGGCGGAGTTCCGAAACCGCTCGGGTGATGTGTTGACATCCCGGAGTTGCGTCAGCAGGTGCCGTGCGAGGGGGTGCTCGCAGACGAAAAGGCCCATGGCTAGGCAGTAGCCTCCCCGAGTACTTCGATCCCGGTGACTCTAACCGATCCCCGTTCTTCGGCATCGACAACGGATTGAAGGGCCGCCAAGGCCACTTCGACGTGCTTTTCAGCGGGTTCTTGGGTGGTAATGAGTTGGGTCCAGAGTCCGGGCTTAAACGCAATATTCACCCACTTCTCATCTCGGAGTTTCCCGGCCATGCGGAGGGCCTCGTAGCTGATTCCGGCAATGATCGGCAATAAGCACAATTCCATGAGAATTCGAACGGGCACATCCTTGAATGGGTCACCTTGGTGTCCAGTTATCGGGTAGCGCGGTACGAGCGGTAAAAAGAGGAACCCAATGATGAATACAATGACGGCGAATGAAGTGCCGCAACGCGGATGAAGCCGTGTCTGGGCTTGACAGGTACCGATCTCTAGAGGTTGCTCTCGCTCTAATGTGTTGATCGCCTTGTGTTCTGCACCGTGGTAGCGAAAGACCTCTTTGACATCCGGCAGTTTGCTGATACCCCAGAGATACCCAATGAAGATAACGAGCTTGATGATCTCACTGGTGTAGTTGATAATCGTTCCGTTGGAAACACCGCGGGCCCGGAGGGTCTCGGCGAGAGCATTGGGCATGACATTGAAAATGAGGATGCCAACGGCGAGGCTAAAAATGATGGCCCCCAGAACCGCGGCGTTCTGTACTTTCTCGTTTACGGGTTTGCCCGCTGCCTTTACTTGGTCCCTCGTGGAGTGTTTTGGGTCCATTTGGACGTCGGAGGCAAATCTCATTGCCCGAAGCCCGAGGGTCATTCCATCCAAAAGGGCAAAGGTTCCGCGCAAAAAGGGCTTCATGAGCCACTTTTGCCGTCCAATCCAAGTCTTCTCAAGGGGTTCGGTGATACGGACAATGGTTCCGTTGGGGGCTCGGCAGGCAATGGAGAAGAAGCGCGGCGTACGCATCATGACTCCTTCGATGATCGCCTGTCCGCCGTACTGCAGATACTCGCCTTTTGGCACGGCGGGAGTGTACCGAAGTCGCGTGGTGGTCGGAGGTTGATGGTAAAAAACCTGGGAGTCTAGGTGCATTGGACCTAGTCCCCGAATTTCTGCCACGTTTAAGGACTCCGTCTGCGTATCGTTGAACAGGATGGTCTAAAAAGCCGTCTTAATGAATGTCCCGTAAATACGGAATACCATGAAGGTGACTAACGTGAAATCAAAGGAGTTGGATCTCACTGAGGAGGAAGCATTTGCGTTGCTCGGCTTGTGTATAACGAGCCCGGAGAAACTTGATGCAACCGCCGAACAAGCAATGCGAAAACTGGCTAGTTACTGCAAGTCTCGGGTACGCCTGAGCGCAGATCGAAACCATCATATCAGCGGTTCGGACCATATCCTCTAAAAGATCCAATAATCAGCAATCATATCCGCGGCCCCGCTAGTCGGGGTCGCGTTACTTTTGGAGCCAGTGCTATCGGAGCCCGTTTACGAACCAAACCGTCCAAATCAGCATGTAGAGCGCAGATCCGACAAAGCACGACTTTTGAATGAAGGCGAGATGGGTCCTTGCGTATCGGATCATGCAGAAGTAAGCGAGGGCGAGGGTCATGCCTTTAACAAGGACAAACAACCAGACGCCGGTCTGAATGACGGGTCGCATGAGCGGGTTCAGCTCAACGATCAGACCATGGGAGTACAGGACCGCGGTCACGATGAGGTCCAGTGTTCCAATCGAAAGCAGGAGCAAGAGGGCCTTGGTTGGGAAAAATCGGTGGAAGCGATGAGCTTGCGCCATATCCGAGCTTCAGGGCAAGCATCGGGCCAAATTCGGGGCTGGTTTCAATCCAGCGGATGATTTGATCTGCTGAATCTCGTACTTTCGTTGGCGTGTCCACCGAATTGTTGATCACGATCGCAACGATCAAGGGTTCACCAAGGGATGAATTCACGTATCCGCTCAGTCCGACAACGGATGTGAGAGTTCCCGTCTTACCCTTAAAGCTACTTCCCGCAAGCCTTTGTCGGAGGGTGCCGACCCCCGGCGCGGCAAGGGCTCCTTGGTAGGCTGGGAACCACGGCTGCTTGGAGGCCCACGATAATGCCTTGCCGATGGCTCGGGTCGTGACTAAGTTCTGTCGTGCAAGACCACTGCCATCTACGGGGCGAAGGTCGCCTTGCGGCACCTTAACGACATCTTCAAAGAACTTCTTCTCGTCGGCCGTAGCCGCAGGGTATGGGTCACTTGGGTTCTTGATCAGGCCCTTATGGCTCGCCGTCATGAGCAAGAAGTTCTCGGCGTAGTTGTTGTCACTGGGCTGAAGGCAATCAGCTAGGAGCTTGGCCATGGGGTCTCCAAGATACTCAGTGGTCTTCAGAGGCTTATACCAGGAGGGAAGGGTGCCCGGAATGATGCCAACTCCTAAGAATCGGGCGGCTGATCTGTCCGGATTGAGGAGGGCCAAAGTTTCAATAGTCTGGCGTTCACCGCTGAGATCGCCGTCAACAAGGACGCGCTGAGCGCTCAGGTTATAGGACACGTGGATGGAGCCCGTCGTAGTGCCGCGTTCAATGCTGACCCCAAGTTCTTTGGGTAAGGGCACGACCTCTCCATTCTCGGCATAGAGCCGAAACGCTCCCTGATCCACCGTGAACGCAGTTACAGGGGCCGCATAGCGGTTGATCAGGTCATCAGATTCCCACCCGTTCGGAACCCCTGGGCAATAGGCTTGGGACACGTAGACCACCTTCTGGCGGTCCAACAGACTTGAACCGATTTCTTGGAGCCGGGCTGTGGACATGCTTGGATCGCCTTCGGCGATGACCCCGACCGCTTCTGCACATTCGATAACCGTTGTTTTCGGTCGAAAATCTAGCCCCAAATGGTGCACGCCGTACATCGTCGAGAAGAGCTTCTGGTTGCTGGCCGGGATGAGCCGCCGGTTGCCGTCCCGATTGAACACCACGGTTCCGTCTAACTTCATGATTGTGACGCCGAATGATGCTCCGCTAAGGACGGGATTTGTATCCAACATCGTGTTGAGCGATGTGGCAACTTGGAAGGCTAGAGGAATGAAGTAGGAAATCATGGTTCGTCCGGGAAGATGGGTTCAGCGATGTGGTCTATTCTTTCATTCTCAATATCACGAATGAGGCCCTTGCAGTACTCCCGAAGCATAGGCTCAGGATCACTTTTCGCGGCGGCCGAAAGGGTTTCCGCTACTTGTTCTTTCCGTGTTGGCATCCATTCGCAAAGATGAAAACTAGCATGCATCGCACTTCTACGGGCAATCCGGCTAGGAGCCGACATCAGTGATAAGATCAGCTCAGCGGATTCTTCCGTGCAAATGTGGCCGCCCAGAACAACGCCGGCCTTGTAGATAGTTCTGGCAAAGTCATCCTCTGCATCACGCATGAGGTTTCCAATTGCCTGTACCGCTTCGGACTCTGCTTGGGGGCAAGGGAAGTAACTCTTGATATCCTCAAAGAGGTCCAGGACAAGCCACTGGGCGGTCCGTCGGTGTCGGTGTCTCCGTTCGTTGAGGATCGAAATAAGGGCCGGCCCATCGGTCGCAAGTCCGCCCTTGGTCTCAAGTTCCTTTTGGGCATCGTGAGCAATCGCTCGATCCTGAGAATAGAATAGTCTCAACAGTTCGGGTGCCTCAAGGTCACGCATTCTGCCACGGTAGCGGCCACTTAATCCAAGTAATTGTCCGACTTCGCTCTGCCTCTCGAACAGCGGCTCGCACGTGTCAAGTAGGTTCTCCAGCATCTCGGCTTCAGTTTCGCCTCGCCCTTCGGCTCGAAGGTCTTCGCACCGACCAAAGACGCCCCAAGGAGTCCTAGCCACGGCTACGGCGAAGGTCTCGCCTTCGTAAGTCAGGGTTGCTTGCCCGTGCCATTCGCTGGCGGGGATGTGATAGTCGTAGCTGACCGGATGGAGGGGCCAGCGCCACGGCTGGTAGTGCCCGGGCTTAATTGCACGATAATCGCCTTGCTGATGGGCGACTTCTTGCTCTACCCAAGCTTCCAACTCTGCTTTGAGTTGGAGCGGCTCCGATATCGATGCCATGGTTAAGCCATGCTACCTCGGAAGGCGATCGGCCGCCGAGCGCGTTCATAAGGGAGGCATTTTTGCGCGAACTCCACCATGGTCCCACGATCAGGGCCCAAAAGGTCTAAACTGACGCAACCAACAAACGCGTTGGTTAAGTAGTGAGTCACAGAGGATTTATGCAACTCAATAAAACGGCCCTGTCCGCCTTGATTTTTGTCGCCTGCATGGGCATTTCCACTCCTTCCAGTTATGCTCGGACTGCATCGCGTAGCCCGCAAGAGGCCACGACCAAACAAGACCCGCCGAAGCGTGACGAGAAAGCTGTGGCGTACGAAAAGGCCGTCAAGGACTTGGAGAAGTCCGAAGGTGCATTCACGTTCTATAAGCGTAAGAAAGATCTCTTGCTGGAGCTACCGGAAGATAAGCTCGATAAACTATTTGTTATTCAAGGCGCGTTCAACCATGGGTTCACCGAAGATCCAGCGCAGGCGGGATCACCCATTGGGAATAACGCCGTAGATGTCTTTCGCTTTGAGAGGCACGAATCTTCGGTGTGGTTGATTCGACCGAACTTAAAGTATCGGTGGGATCCCAAGGATCCTCTCGCTCTCGCCAGTAGCCGAACCATGCCCGAAGCGATATTGGCCGACTTCTCCATTGAACAGACCAACCCCGAAACAAAGAAGGTCTTGATCAATGTCTCATCCTTACTAAGTGGTGACTTACAACAACTGGGCTTGATGGTTACCGCCCTTGGCGGCGCGCAGTACTCGTTGGAGCGAGATAAGTCCGGCGTGGAGCGGATCATTCAGTCTGCGGATGTAACCACCGTGCGGATGAACATGGTTTACCGTGCTTCTCGAGCCGGCGGTGATGCCGCCAGCCTATTTGGCGGCAGCATGGTGAACCATGCCGAGGACGTGAGGAGCCTTCCGATCAAGGTGACTTGGACCCTGAACTGGCGCCCGGAGACCTCTACCTATATGCCTCGGATTGCCGATCCGCGGGTTGGCTACTTCACCCAAGACTACTACTCCCTAGACAAGTTCTACAAAATGGATCGAACCGAGCGGTACATCAACCGGTGGAATCTGCAGAAGAAGGATCCAAAGGCGAAGATGAGTGAGCCGGTGAAGCCGATCGTTTGGACCATTGACCCATCTATCCCAGAGAAGTATCGCCCCGCGGTCAAGAACGGCATTCTGCGATGGAACAGAGCCTTTGAGGCGCTCGGTTACAAGAACGCAGTCCAGGTTGTAGACGCGCCGGTCAATGATCCTGACTATGACCACGCCGATGCCCGCCGAAACGTGATCCGGTTCACGATGACCGAGAGCGCTGGGTACGCCATTGCCCTGTTCAGAACTGATCCATTCTCGGGTGAGATTCTCAACGCTAGCGTCAACGTTGATGCGAACTACGTTAACTACATCAACCAGGAGTACTTGCGTTCGGCGATTCCATCGTCGGTTGCCTTGCGATCGGCCGTCGATCAGGCTAGGACAGGATTGTCTAGGATGGGAGCGGTTTCCCCCCGGGACCTAATGCTGAATCAAGACACGCTACGAGATCGGGCTCTCGAACCGAAGATTCGCCAACTTGGCTGGACGCCATTCTTTTGCAATATTGGTGCTGAGGCCATGCGCAATATGGCGATGGCCTATAGCGTTGGCAAGGCCAGCAAGATTGGGGTCTCGGGTGAAAAGTTCGTAGAAGAGGCGATGGCCGATGTGGTTGCCCACGAAGTCGGACACTGCATGGGCTTGCGTCACAATTTCGTTGCTTCAACAAACCTGACTACAGCTCAATTGGGTGATGAAAGTATCGTCACCGACAAGCAAGTTGCGGCATCAGTGATGGATTACACGCCCACCAACATGGTGGCCCTCCTGAACAATAAGCCCAAAGCGCTCTTCAACAGTGCGATAGGCCCATACGATATGTTCGCAATTGATTACGGTTATCGCCCGATCTCCGCAATGACACCGGAAGGCGAGAAGTACGCCCTCGGTCAGATTGCTCGGCAGGACGGATTGCCCGGCTTGGCTTACATGAGCGATGAGGATGCGGATGGCGTTGATCCCTATGTAGTGAGATTTGATCTCGCTCGGGATCCATTGAACTATGCCGAGAAAGAGATCGCCGGCTATAAGCGCACCCGAAACTGGGCAATCCAAAACCTGCCGATGCCCGGGAGCTCTTACACCGACCGCACCTTACTGGTTATGAACTCCACGATACGGCAGCTCAGCGTAGCAATGGGATCAACGGTTTTCATTACGGGTGTTGTTGGCAACCGTAACTTCAAGGGTGACATGAATGAAAAGCCAACGTTGCGTCCCGTGGACCCAGGGCTCGCCCGTCAGGCGATGAAGCTTGTTTGCAATGGCGCCCTTGGCATGGATTCGGTGAATTTGCCTGAGTCCGTACTCAACAACCTCTCAATGAACTATGATACGGGCACCGGTAACCAGTTCACCGCTCCGCTGCGCACCACCATCCTCATGAACCAAATGCTGATCGCTATGCAGCTTTTGAACGTGGACGCCCTCAACTCAATACAAGAAAACGCCTTCAAAATGCCGAACAATCCGGCGGCCTATTCAATCGATGAGCATGTGGGCCTGTTAATGACGGCGATGTTCGGCGACTTGCCTTCGGTAACGAAGGTCAGTTCCATGCGTCGAGAACTGCAGTCATTCGTGCTGGAGACCGTCATCGGGCAGGCCGCTCAGGTCGGTCTTCAGGCGGAAGTTCGACGGGTGGCTGGGGATGCAGTGGATTTCGCGTCGGCAAAGATTAACTCTCGCCTGCGAAATCGCATGGCCATTGACAAGGCGACGCAGTCTCACCTGCAAAACATGGCAAAAATGATTCAGAGGTACGAGCAACGCATGATGACAGTTGCGGGGCCGTAGAACAAACTGAGGTGTAGATGTCTGGTTCAGCAAGCGAAATACGTTACGCAGAGATCGCCCACGAGACTGCCCATGCTCGGGTGCAGGTGGTGCTTGATCTTGATGGCGGCACCCGTCGTGACCTCGCGACGGGTGTGGGCAC
>JADLGZ010000189.1 GCA_020849075.1 Fimbriimonadaceae bacterium
TAACGAAAGCGGTGCGTTTTGCGTCTGAAGGGTTGAGATTTCAGCTCGCCGCGGCTGACATGAACAACATGAAGCGATTGATCGTACTTGCCAGTTTGAGCGCCCTTGTGGGCTCCGCCTTCGCCCAGAGCAGTTTTACTATTCGCCGCCCCCTAGAGGGTGCGAAGGTACGGGAAACCGTTGAGGTTCGCATCCCGGTCCGATCAATTCCATCGGGCTCAGGGTTTGTCGGTATCTGGGTGAACGGAAAGTTCTTGGAGGCGGTTTCGCCTTACTATCCGGCGACTGGGGTCAATACGACCGCGACCGATTTCATCTACAAGCTCGATACGAAGAAGCAACGGGAACCGAACTTCCCGCGCGGTATTCCCGATGGTCAAATGACGATCGAGGCAGTTCTCTACGCGAACCGGGGCACCTTTACCCAGCCGATCAACAAGTCTTCCGTTGTCGTGAATCTCGATAACTCGGCCAGTATTCGGATCCCCTCGGGTGGGATCGTCTTGCGTTATCCATTCCGACCGCTCACGGAGTTCATTTATGGAGTTGAGTTTAAGAACTCAATTCAGAGTCTCACGGAAGCCCAGGCCCAGTTGGGCTCGCAAGCGGGAACTGTTGATGGTGCGCCCGAAAAGTTTCGCTACCGCATGACGGTAATCAATGATTATCGTAATCGCGATGGATCAAAAGACGGCTTATTGCTGATGCAACCGTTGACGGAGCGTGGGCGCGACTACGCGATGCTGACCATTGCCGGGAATAACGAGCCGCAGAAGTATTACGATTACATGATGGAGCCGCTCTACATGCGCCTGGCCAACAATGGCCGCGAGGTCTTTGGCGCTTGGCCCATTTATGCTCCCAGCGCAACCAGCTTTGGTGACAGCTCAAAGGTTGACCTAGTTGCTGTGTTGCCCCTGCCTATTCTCCCGAGCCGTGGGGTCCGACCCGGAGGCCCCGCCTTCACTGGATACCTGCCTCAAGCTGTGATTGATCTTGAGAAGACCCATCTAAACGAGCGGTTCACTCAGCTTGTTCAAGCTCGCGGCACGCTCGAAGGTATTGAATACGAACGCGGCCGACCCTGCGCAAAGATTCGTAACGTACTTGCCCAAGGGCAGGCCGCCACTGGAGTTCTGGAGTTTAATGAGTACTATTGGTTCGCCCTTGACCTTGGGATGCCGATCAAGATTGAACGAACGTACACGGTAACTCGGCGGATTCGTGAGACCGTTGGATCGCAAAGCGGTGGCGGTCGCACACCCGGTACGGGTGGCGGCGGGGGAACACCTCCTCGCCAAGCTGGAGCAGGCGGTGGCGGCGGCGGTAGCCGAGCTGGTAGCCAAGGCGGTAGCCTGTCCACGACCCCAGGCCTCTTCTTTAGTGATGAGTCGGGACTTCGGTTCGCGGGCCCTGGGTTAATCGTTGGGCCGTCCACGTGGCTACGCCAACGCGGACCTGGGAACGATAACCCTGAAGAAGGCGGTCAGCGAGTCGGCGGGGGACTTAACTCCGGCGGCGGCGGTGGGGGCACCGGAATGGGCGGTGGCGGTGGCCAGCGCACAGTGACCCGGTTGGTTCGACAACGAACCGTGATCACCATGATCATGGAATAGTGTCCGAATTACTGCGAAGGTTCAGAAACTCCTCGGCGAACCCCGAGGAGTTTCGTATGTCCCTGATAGAGCACCTTGAGGATCTACGCCGGCGGGTGTTTCGCTCGTTGATGATTCTTGCCGTGGCGTGGACCGTCACCTGGATATTTCACGATCGTATCTACTCCTATGTGAACGGGGTGGCACTAGAGGGCCTGCCAAAGGAACTCAACTATCGCGAAGCGTTTCTAAGCGTGACGGATCCGTTCATGCTTAAGCTAAAGGTGTCGTTCTACTTCGGCATGCTCCTCGCTCTCCCGTTCATGGTCTTGCAACTCTGGGGTTTTGTTGCGCCGGGGCTGAAACCACGCGAACGGAAGCCATTCCAGATTATTGGGCCGCTATCCGTGTTGTTGTTTGGAATCGGCTGCTGGTTTTGTTGGATGATCATCCCGAGTGCGATGCAGTGGTTTGCCAGCATTGCGCTAGATAGCTTTCGGGGCACCCAGATCAATCAAGAGCCGGGCCGGCTGGTCTTCTTCATTATCAATATGATGCTCGCCTTTGGGCTGGGCTTCCAACTTCCGCTCATTGTCTACTTCCTCGCCAAAGTCGGTATCTTGCCGATGGCGACCATCCACCAGTACTGGCGACATGCCATTGTGGGAATCTTCTTCGCCGCTGGCGCCCTTACCCCTTCCAACGACCCTTTCAGCATGATGATGCTCGCGGTACCGCTTTGCATCCTGTTTGCCTTGAGCGTTCTTGCCGTGAAGTGGACCACGAAGCCCCTTCCGGATGACTACGATATCCCAGCGGAAGAGCCCATAGAGGAGCCGAAGTCTGCCAAAGATTCTGTCCCATTCTCGGGTGACTAATCCGAAGAGTTGCGGTTCGTTCCGAATGATCATAGGCAAATCGCAATACCTGTGATACAGTGGGGGTTCAATGAGGAACACAACTGCTGCTGCCTTGGTTCTTGGGCTCGCCAATCTTGCTTCTGCCATGGGCCTCCATGGGATGGCACCTGCCTTTGGTCAGGGAAACTATTCGTTTGGAAAGATTGACGAGAACACCGCAGCCTTTTCCCCCCTCGTAACCATAAACTTGTTCGGTGTTGTCGCGGTCAACCAGATGACCTATTCCCCGGTGATCAAAAAGTACGTATTTACCGCCTACGTAGATTCCAACAATGCCTACCTAGTTACGCTAGACCCCCATGACTACACGCTGGAAGTGCCTGCCATGCCCTTTACCCAAACGTTTGCTGAGGGCGTGGAGTATTCGCCGGCCCTCGGTGGCTTGGTTCTGGCCTTCGGAAGTAATAACTTTTCAAACCACATTGTCCTGTTGGATGGCTCATTCCAGAGCATGGCGATGAAATACATTGACCCGGGCATGGATATGGATTGTCTGTTTGTCTCCGGTCCCGAATCTTCGCTTAACCGGCTGGATGTCAACAATAATTGGATGGGTCATCAACGCCTTATCGTTAATAATCCCTTCGGATCGACAACCTACGTTTGGACGGGCGCCGATTATTGGAACGCCACTCATACTGATGTGGCCTACCTTCCCACCAATGGAATGATCTACGCCACTCAAGGGAGCTCTTTGGCGGTCGTCAATTCTCTCGTCACGCCGCCCGCCACCATAGGTAGCTACGGCGGATACAACGTTACGGCTCTCGCAAATGGCCCCGACTCGCGTACTGTTCAAGGCACGATCATTCTTAACGATACGCTCGCGTCGTTCTCACCCATCTCGCGCATGATTACGGTCGAGGTGGTGCAAGGAAGCACAGTTGTGGCTTCCTCAAATGTCTTTATGAACTCAAACACTCAGTTCTTCCAGTTCCCCATTCTGGATGATGCCAATGGGCCGGCTAATGTCGTTTTCAATGGGTCATCCTTCCTCAAGACTTCAGTGCCGGTCAATTTGTCGAGTTCATTCGTGCTGACGGGGCCGGTGAACCTTCAGAATGGGGATCCCGACTTCTCGGGTGAAGTTGACGCGGCCGATATTGACCTCGTCATCGCTCGGTTTGGCAATACTTACCCGTCCGCGCTACCGGACCCTGATTCCGACGTGGATTGCTCAGGTGAGGTTGACGCAGCCGATATAGATATTGTCATCGCTAACTTCGGCGGCGAGGACGATTAGGCTCGGAGCGTTGCTTCGAAGATCCGGACTTCGGGCTCGCGGGCAAGGCATTCTTTGGCCTTGGTCATAAAGTCGGCAAAGTGGGCCGTCGCGAAGTGAGCTTCGAGGTGCGCCATCGAGCTCCATTCTTCGACGAACACGCACTTCATATGCTCTTCAATACTCATGTAGTAATCGAAGCGCTCGCAACCCGCCTCAACGAGCGCTTTCGCCCGGTTCTCGTGGCATGCCTCAAGGAACTCCTCAATCTTGTCATCTTGGACTTGGCAGTAGCCGGTAAGTACAATCACGCTACAGTTGTACCGCTCCTTTTCTGCGGAAGGGTTGGGATCACCCGGTCTAGCTACCAGGCGCTCGAGGTCGAGAAGTTTGGTGTTTGGCAGAAGTTCTGTTATAGTTAGAGCGTGATGTCTCAGCATTCAATCGGGCTTTCACTTGCCTTCGTTCTTACGCCTTTCGCAAATGGGGCGACATTGATTGCGCCCATTAGTAACCACAGCTATCCCAC
This sequence comes from Fimbriimonadaceae bacterium, assembly GCA_020849075.1. GTDB lineage: Bacteria > Armatimonadota > Fimbriimonadia > Fimbriimonadales > Fimbriimonadaceae > JAFLBD01. The sequence goes on from JADLGZ010000189.1 coordinate 4,267, forward strand.
CGCAACTACAGCCGATGGGCCGTACCATGACGGAGAAATGTCTCGGGTCATCATCATCAACGCCAATCAGTTAACGCCGATGGTTGGCCGTGTCATCACTGGGATTGCGTTTAAAGTCATTTCAACATCAACCACTACTTGGCCATCCACACCTGCGACTTACACGGCGTGTGACCTCTTTTTGGGGCCTGGAGTGCATCCGGGAGCCAAGTCCACGACCTTTCTAAACAATTACGCCGGTCCCAGAACTCAAGTGAGGGCTGGCTCGATCACCGTTCCCGCGAATAGTATTCCAACGGGCGACAATTTCTTCCCCTTCATTGATATCGCACCGTACATATATTCGGGTGGTCACCTAGTTTTGGAGCACCGGCGACGTGGGTTCACTGGCACATATGTTTATGTGACAGCAGTGCGCACCTCCGACAGTGAGTACAACGACAAAATATCAGCCATTCGCTCTGGTATCGCCACCGCCCTTACTGGCGTTCAGCACGCTGCGCCCATTACGCAGTTTCGGTATGAAGACCCAACAATGACCCTGGAGGGCACGATTAGCCTTCAGAACTTTGTCGGTACACCGAGTACGGTTCCGATTCAAATCCAGATTTATCCCGAGGGGAATAGCACGCCCATCCACTCGGCTATGGTGACTGCGGGCTCATTTTCCATCGCCCTGCCGCCTTCTGTAACGCCCGGCAACTACGACATTGCGTTCAATGGATCACCCTTCCTTCGCCGCAAACTATCCATGCCGTTGGTAGCCGGCCCTAACGGAACTACGGCCGACCTCAGAAATGGAGACGTTGACGACTCCGCCGAAGTGGACGCGGCTGATATTGACGCCGCCATTGCGGCATTTGGAAATGTCGGCAATGTACTTGGCGATGTTGACGGCTCGCTTGAGGTGGACGCCGCCGATATTGATATTATCATTGCCTCCTTCGGCGAAGTTGACGAATAAGTCACAGCGCGCGCATTCGCGTGGCGAGGTCGCCAAGGCCAATGGCGGCGAGCCCATCCGCACCCGCTGACCAATCGGGAAGTCCGCCGGGTAGCTCCACCGGGGCGTCCGAACGCATCCGGGCCACTTCGCGGAACATCAGGATTTGCTCCGCCCTGTCGCGTGTCCAATCCGCGACCACCCGATCCAGCGTCCCATGCTGGAGCAGGAGGGCCGCGGCTGACTTCGGGCCGCATCCTCGCACGCCGGGAATCTTATCCGAGGCGTCTCCTGCAAGAGCTTTGAAATCGGGCACTTGCTCAGGTAGCACACCCATCCGCTCGACTACTTGCCGGGGTCCAATTCGGGCCAGTTCGCGGGTACCCCGCTGGGGGGAGATGACGGTGATCGCTTCCGTGACCAGTTGATAGGAGTCGCGATCGGCGGTCAAGAGGAGTGCCTTACCGCCTGCCTCCTGCTCGCGCAAAGCGGCGGCCGCCATCAAGTCGTCGGCCTCGTAGCCCGCCTGTTTCCCAACTCCAAACGAGAACGCCCGGCAGAGGTCAGGGAGCCGGCCCAACTGCACAACAATGGACTCATCAAAGCTTCGGCCTCCTTGATAGGGGGGCCAAAGTTGGTTGCGGTAGGTATCCACGCCAAGGGTGTCAAAGGCAACGAAGACCCCACGCGGCCGCTCTTCGCTGTAGATCCGAGCCAGCATCCCAAAGAACCCAATGATCGCGTTAGTGTCGTTCTCATTCTTGGGATACGAATGATAGGCTCGGTGGGCGAGGTTGTCGCCATCAATGACCAACAAGGGTCGAATCTCCGAGTCCATGGCCCTATGATCCCCCAAAGTTGCCATGCCGGGTGCAGCGACCACATCGTGGACGGCAGTACTAACGTAGCCGTCAGCGGGGAAGTGGACGCCGCCGACATCGTCGCAGCAGTAGGCCCGGACTGCTACCTACCATGTCCCGACTCGTCCAGCCTCGCTAACCGAACACCATCCGCCATTCCTAATTCGCAATTCCCAATTCCATAACAGATAGAGCCTGCCCCGTGGCCGCGCAAACGAACCGCACCGCCACGGCATAACATTCGCCGAAGTCGGAATCACCGCCAGGGGCCTCTTAGAGCCGAGTAATGCCCAGCGAGGTCAAATACCCAAAAGACGGGTCGTAGAATCCAACCTTGCGAGAATAGTCCTCGTCGTTCCCCTCGGGAACGACAATGGCCATGCCCTGCCGGGCGCGGGTGAGTAGCACTCGGTACGCGTTTTTTTGGTAAAGTCGCCGCTGCGCGGCGTTGATTCGCTGCCATTTGCCACCGGTAAAGCTCCAATTCTCCCACCCAGTGCCGTTGTGCCTGAAGTCGGCGTCCCAGACGACGACCGACCAGTCGACTTCTAGCCCTTGTATGTCAAACTCAGTTGCCGCCTCTTCGAGAAAATAGGAAGAGCGAACATCATCCCGTGGCCCGAGGAACCAATGAACCGGGTCAATTTTGGGTCGGACGTCAATCGCCAAGGGTCGTAGGCGGTAGGCCTGCGACGAGACCATCATCCCGCACCGCTCGCTGCCTTGGGCTCGTTTGCGGACCCACGTTTTTGCCGCCTGAAGGTCACGGGTCAGCACAATCGGATATCTGTCCTGCAATTCGGCCAGGTGCCGCTTGGCCTCCGCAATCTCAAGGTCCAGAATGTTCTTGACCAAGTGTGAGACGTTCTCGGCCCGGAAAGACCGCATCGAAACCGAGAGGTGCAAATTGGGTTCGAAGGTGGTGTGGGCGTGCCCTTTCAGCATGTCGAGAGCTTTGCCCGCGGCAAACTCGGAGTCTCGTAAGTTGGGAGAAACATAAACGTGCCAATCGGGGTACGAGCGCATGATTGCCTCGACCCACTCGCCAATGCCGGCTTCGCCGGTGTTGATCTCTTGACCACCGCCGACTAGGCAGACCACGACGGCCCAATCGTCATGCCGATCCATGCATGAGATCAGGAATTCGGGCTCTGACATTGCGAAGTCAGCCCGCCCTTTTTTGCGCTTCATAAAAGAGGCGGTTTGGGTTTGGTCCCACGCCCTCTGTGCCTCGTCGAAGAGAGCAACGTGCTCGATTGGTGCACGCGACATATCAGCTAAGCCATCGTCTCGAAAATGGTGCACGTTCTGGATGAAGGCCTTGACTTCGCTACGCGCCGTGCTCTTCGTAAGCTTTTTACCGAGCTTATTTTCGCGTTCGACCTTGTCCCGCGCAAGCGCCTCTTGCAGAATAGCAACCAACGGGCCGTTGCCAGACAGAAAAACGCTATAAAGCTTGTCGTCCTTATTCGTGTGCTGGGTCGCAGCATTTAAACCAACTAACGTCTTGCCTGCTCCAGGCACACCCGTCACGAAGCAAACTGCCTTCTGGCGATTTCGGCTCGAGCTTTCAATGATGCGGGCAACCGTATCGAAGGTTTCGGAGAGATTAACTGCACTTGCGTCACTTCTTGAGATCTCCGCGACTGAGTGGCCGCCATATAGAGCGATTGCAGCATCGATGATAGTTGGTGTTGGCGAGTAGAAGCCGGCTGACCATTGGGCGGGGTCGATCTCGGACCCGCTCGCGACAGTAAGCGCGGCATTGACGGCCGCACCTAGTAGATTTGGTGTCGCCTTTATCGGCTCGTACACATCTTGACGCTGCTGGATCAGGTCGAGGCGTGCCAACGAGTCTGATGCTTCGGTGCAAACTAAGATTGGTACGATGGTCTTATCGTGGCTCTCGCTGTGAAAATTCTTGAGGTCGAGAGCGTAGTCCCACACTTGCTCGACGGCGTGGGAAGGGAAGTTCTTCGAACCGACCTTGAATTCGATGATGACCAGTGCATTGCCCACAACCAGGACCGCATCGATACGGCGACCGACACGGGGCACATTGAATTCGAAGAACAAATGTGCGCCCGGGTCGACGTCTTTCAGCCCATTCTGAAGAACCTCTGTGGCGTTGATCCACGAGTCACGCGTTGGGAGTTCGATGTCAAAGTCGCTGTGTTCAAAGAGCTGACTGTAGATCGCAGTGGGCTCACTGGCAACAAGATCGGCTACCGTGCAACGTGCATAGTAGCGCCTGCTCCATGGCCGCTCCTTGGTCCGCTCGCCGTTCATCCCTTTGTCAGCCTACCGCAATCTATCTCCCATACCTGCTGTACAATTTTTCGCAGAACCCCTAAGGGTTCTGCTTTAGTGTGCCAGTTATCACTTTGGCCCTGGTGTGTGCGAACATCACTGAAATCCTTGGCCTATGGCTGGTGTTGGTTTGGGGCAGGGATCTTTAGGGGTTGCTTACGCCACCGTGACGCTCATGTCCAAGTACACGTCCTGAATCGCGTTCAGCAGGGCCACGCCTTCGGCCATGGGCTTTTGGAAGGCTTTACGACCAGAGATGAGGCCCATGCCGCCGGCGCGCTTATTGATCACGGCAGTGACGACCGCGTCTTGCAGGTCGTTGGCGCCCGATGCGCCGCCGGAATTGATGAGGCCGGCGCGGCCCATGTAGCAATTGGCCACTTGGTAGCGGCAGAGGTCAATCGGGTTATCGGTGGTGAGCTCGGTATAGATGCGCTCATCCAGCTTGCCGTAGGATGAGCCGCCCGTATTGAGGGCCTTGTAGCCGCCATTATTCTCGGGGAGCTTCTGCTTAATGATGTCGGCGCAGATGGTGGTGCCGAGGTGATTGGCCTGGCCGGTGAGGTCGGCGGATACGTGGTAGTCCACGCCTCCGGTCTTGAAGGCATCGTTGCGCAGGTAGCACCAAAGGATCGTCGCCATGCCAAGGCTGTGGGCTTCGGCGAAAGCTTCGCTGACTTCGATGATTTGGCGGGACGCGCCCTCGCTTCCGAAGTAGATGGTGGCGCCGACCGCGCGCGCGCCCATGTTCCA
>JADLGZ010000190.1 GCA_020849075.1 Fimbriimonadaceae bacterium
GCGGTCGCTCACGCCCAATAGGATACCGGACACCTCCTGATCCAGCCCAAATCTCCGCATATTATCAGGCCCATTTTTGGCAAACCTCTCGTATACTGAACTGCTCTCCGATGTTGAAGCCCAGTTTCCTCTTACCGCTTTGGATTAGCGCTGCCGTTGCTCAGGCCGCTACCAAGTCGCCGCATCCATTGGCGGACGACATTCCCCTGCCGGAGATCATTATCCATCTTCGCACTCCATTTGCCGCACGGGCCGCTGCAGCGAAGTATGGGCTAACACTTATCAGAACCTTTCAGAGCGATCCTTCCATGGTGCTTCTAAGGGGATCGACGGTAACGATAGCGAGAAGTGCCTTGGCCCTAGCCCAAGGGGACCCCGCCGTGCGCGGCGCATGGCAAAACATGCGCCTCAACTGGCGCAGGGACTTTTCACCGAACGACCCGTATTACAACCCGAACTACCCCGCAACAGGCTGGCCAGGGCAATGGACGCTCAACGACACCGTCTCAAACCTCGACATCGAAGCTCCCACCGCGTGGGCCCTCGGATCCGGAACGGGCGTGATTGCTGGAATCGTGGATGATGGAGTGGAAACTAGTCATCCTGATCTCACCAACAATTACAACTCCGCGAACAGCTACGATTTCGGACAAAGCGACAGCAGCCCGAACCCAGTCACAACCGAAGATAATCACGGCACTTCCTTGGCCGGAATAATCGCGGGGCGTGGTGGCAATAACTTCGGGATCACCGGCGTCATGGCAACCGGGAAGTGGGCGGGGCTCCGGCTTGATTTTGATAATCTAACGACGGCGCAAGTCGTCGACGCCACCCTTTACAACAATGCTAACTTGGCCTTGAAGAACCACAGCTACGGCCCAATTTCGCCTTTTGTCGATGCTGCGGCGGAGTCCAACGCCCTGAATACCTCGGCAGCTTCTGGAACGATCAACGTAAGGAGTGCTGGCAACCTGCGTGGAACGATCAGCGAGGATGCTAACAAGGCCATGATTCGCAATAATGTCAACAGCATCACGGTTGCCGCGATCAACAGCAACGGACGATTTGCTGACTATAGTTCCTTTGGCGCCTGCGTGTTCGTTTGCGCACCATCTGGCGGTGTAGCCAGTGGGCTCCGACCTATTCTCACCACTGATCGGTTCACCGGTGATGCAGGATTCAATAGGAACGGTACGGGGGATGCCGACCCGCTCTCCGACGGGGCCTACACCTCCCTGTTTGGCACGGACTACGACGGCGGCACCAGCGTTGCCGCAGGCCTAGTGACCGGCTCTCTCGGCATTGCCAAGGAGCTTCAGCCCAATCTAAACACCCGCATGGCCAAACACCTGATCGCCCGAACATGCAAGCAGATTGACTCCGGCGACAACTCGCCAGAAGGAGACACTTGGCGCACCAATGGGGCGGGATTGAAGTTTAACCAGAATTACGGATTTGGGTTGTTGAATGCCGGGGCTGTTGCAACTCAGGCAACCCAATGGAGCGGCGTTTCTGCGCTGGCCACGGAATCACTTGGCCCGGTCAGTGTTGGTACGTCTATTCCGGACAATAATGCGACAGGAATCAGTCGCACCTTTTCCCTTACTGGAACCACACCACTCGAAGAGGTTCAAGTGTCATTGAACGCTACTCATGCCTATCGAGGAGACATTGAGGCATTCTTGACTTCACCGAGCGGCCTAACCAGCCGCCTATTTGCTTCAAACCTCGGCGATGATGGGGACAATATCAACTGGACCTTCACTAGCAACGCATTCTGGGGCGAATCGCCGGCGGGTCAATGGACTCTGAAGGTTGCGGACCGAGGGGCCACCGATGTCGGCTCGTGGACTAGCTACTCGATAACGGCGCGGATGGGTCAGTTGGTACGCACGATCTCGGGGAACATCACATTCAGCGATATGGTGGGTACTGGCCCTGTACCCGTGACTATTGAGCTAAGGAACACGGGTACCAACGCATTGATTTCATCCCACAATGTCAATGTAGTCAATGGCGGAGGTTTCAGCCTCACCACACCCCTATCTGGATCGGTGAAAGTTGTCTTCGTCACTCCAAATTGGTTGAAGAAGGCAATCACCCCTCCACTCCAAGCTTCCACCTCGCTGGGTCAGGTGTTGCTCACCAATGGGGATCCGGACCAATCGCAGGAAGTAGACGCCGCCGATATTGACTTGGTCATTGCCAACTTTGGCAATGTAGGGTCCGGGACGTTGGCGGGAGATCTTGATTGGTCTGGCGAAGTTGACGCCGCCGACATCGATATTGCCATCGCCAATTTTGGTTCCACGGGTGATTAGGCTGACTTCCGACGTCGAGAACTCAGCAATTTCGTCTTATCACGATACTTGTTGACCGTTCGCCGCGCAACGTGAACACCACGCGCGGCCAAAATTGCCGCGATTGCTTCGTCGCTCAGTCGCGAGTCCGGGTCTTCAGTGCGAAGAATCTCCGCGATCATGTGCTGGATGCGAAGAGCTGGCTTGAAGAAAACTTCAAATGAAACGACCTCACCGTTTGCCAGCTGAAGGTGCTTGCCCATCGTCGCACGGCTAATGGTACTTTCGTGCAAGCTGAGATCTTTGGCCATTTGGCGGCGGGTCAGTGCCTTTAAGAATGAGTAGTCACCCGTCGTTACAAACCCGAGTTGGCGGTCAATGAGGTATTCGCCAACGCGCTGCAGGGTGCGTTTGCGCCCTTCAAGGGCGTCAATAAAGTCCTTGGCGCGGTTAACAAATGTTGAAAGATGTCGCCGCTCGTCCGTACTGCCACGCTTGAGGCGCGTGAGCTGATTTCGATATGCGTGACTAATCATCAAGTCTCGTGGGTCTACCCCCGCAAGCTCCACGGACCATCCTTGCTCGCTCCGAACGATCCGCAGATCAATGGGTACAGCGGTACCGGTCCCCGCCGAAAGTGCTGAACGCTCGAATCCGTCAGCCGGAAATGGGGTGCATTGCTGGATAATCTCGAATGCGTGGTGAATAACATCCGGCAATACTTTGTACCGACGCGCAAGGGCGCGGGTATTTCTGTCCACTAAGTCTTCGAAATGGTTCTTAACGATGGCATGGGCCAGCTTGCCTTCAAGTTCTGACGCCCCCCGTAACTGAATCAGTAAGCACTCCCGTAGATTCTGAGCGCCGATCCCCGCCGGTTCGCAGGTGTGCAGAATACTGAGCACAGCTTCAGCCTCTTCCAAGGACACATTTTGCTCGAGGGCAATCTCCTCAATCGGCGTATCCAAGTACCCACGACTATCCAAGGAACCGATAAGGAAGGCACCCACTGGTCGCTGATGAGGCTCTAGCCGGACGTGAAGCTGTGCTTCCAAGTGGGCCTCCAAGGTATTGCCGGTGCCGGCAAAATCGAGCCAATCTGCCTCCGCACAATCTAAAGAAACAGATCGTTGAAACTCTCGGTCCTCGCTACTCGGCTTTAACTCGACGGGAGCGACCTTCTTGAGGATGCTTTCTATTGGGACGCAATCCGATTCTTCGTTCAGCCATTCCAGCGCCGGATTCTCGACCAACTCCGTTTCAATGAAATTCCTGAGTTCTATCCAATTCAACTCAAGGAGTTGCCCGTTCAGCACCAGCCTCGGGTCTACCCGGAGCTGAGTTTTGAGCTGTGTATCCGCACGAAAGCCGTTGTTGAACCCCATATTCCCCAGAAGGTTCTTCCATTTCTGGGGAAGGTAAGAGCCCGTCTGGTTGCTAGGATGCCCTGCTAATCCTTAGTAGTGCCAATCTACGTCGCTGGCATTTTTGGCGTGCTTCTCGATAAACAGTCGTCTTGGCTCTACTTTATCACCCATCAAGGTACTAAACATTTGCTCGATCTCCTGTTCGAACTCATTGTCCAACACCACCTGGCTCAGGCGTCGGTTTAGCGGGTTCATTGTTGTCTCTTCAAGTTCTTCTGGGTTCATTTCGCCCAGACCCTTGAAGCGGCCGACCGTCACATTCTTGGACTTCTTATGTTCCTTCAGCACAGCATCTCGCTCTGACTCATCAAGGCAGTAAAACCGATCGTTGTTACCAATCTTCACGCAATACAGCGGTGGTTGGGCCAAATAAATATGGCCAGCCTCAACCAGCGGCCTCATATAGCGGTAAAAGAAGGTTAGGAGTAACGTGCGAATGTGCTCGCCGTCCACGTCGGCGTCGGTCATGATTATCACCTTGCCGTATCGAAGCTTGGAAAGGTCAAAGTGCGTGTTGTCCTCGCTCGCTTTGCTCTTGCCATTCTTCTTGGCCGGCTCGATGGCTTCTATCGTCTCCGTTCCGGAGTCCGCAAGGACCTCCGTTTCGATGTCGTCCGGCATTGGGGTCGCTTCCTCGCGGCGGCCCAAGGTGATATCAATACCAATCCCGAGGGCCGCGATGAGAGCCTTGATTTCTTCATTGTCAAGCGCCTTATCAATTCGAGCCCGCTCCACGTTCAGAATCTTTCCGCGCAAAGGCAAGATGGCCTGAGTCACACGATCGCGGGCGCCCTTTGCAGAACCACCCGCCGAGTCGCCTTCCACAAGGAACAACTCACACTTGTCAACCTCCTTGCTCACGCAGTCCGAGAGTTTGCCCGGCAGACCAAAGGTGTCCATACTATTCTGCCGCTTGACCGTTTCCGCAGCCTTTCGAGCCGCCTCACGAGCACGCTGCGCAATAACCGCTTTATCGATAATGCGCTTGGCATCCTGGGGATTTTCCTCAAGGAAAGTTGTCAAGCCATCACCCACCAAGGAGTTTGTCATGCCTTGCACTTCAGGCGTAACCAGCTTCACTTTGTCCTGGGAATTGTAGCTCGGGTTTCCGAGCTTGAGGGCGATGACAGCCGTGAGACCGTCAGCCACATCATCACTCGTAAAGTTCTTGTCTTTCTCCTTGAGAAAGCCCATCTTGCGGGCATATTGGTTTAGCACGCGCGTGAGCGCCATGCTAAAGCCTGAGACGTGAGTTCCACCATCCGGTTGGTGAATATTGTTACTGAAGGCCAGTACGGTGCTGCTATAGCCATCGTGATACTGAAGCGCAACCTCAAGTTCATAAGTTTCCTTGACGCGCTTGAAATAGGCAATCTTTCGGTGGATCGCGTCCTTGGTCTCGTTGAGATCCTCAACGAGTTGAACGATGCCCCGCTCAAAGTGATAAGTATCTGATTGATCGGGCTTGATCTCGTCGGTGAAGGTAAAGGTCACCGACGGATTCAGGTACGCGAGTTCCTTCAGACGATGCTTAAGGACATTGGCATCATGATTAACATCCGTCAGAACGGTGTCGTCGGGTTTCCAGTGGACGGTCGTGCCCGTCTCCTTTGCCTTACCAATGACCTCAACATCAGTCACCGGAATACCTCGTTCGTACTTCTGCTGGTAGGTCTTGCCACCGGTCTTTACCGTCGCAATTAACCAAATGGATAATGCATTAGTACACGAAACACCGACGCCGTGAAGCCCGCCCGAAACCTTATAGCCGGTTCCTTCGCCGCCAAACTTACCGCCCGCGTGCAGAACCGTCATCACCACCTGAAGGGTGGACACCCCCATCTTCTTATGCGTACCGACAGGAATGCCACGACCATTGTCAGCGATGCTGACGGATCCATCCTTGTGGAGAACGACATCTATCCTATCGCAGTAACCAGCTAGGGCTTCGTCCACCGAGTTGTCCACGACTTCCCGGAACATCTGGTGCAAGCCTTTACGGCCATTGTCGCCCACATACATTCCCGGGCGCTTTCGAACGGCCTCTAGGCCCTCCAAGACCTGAATTGAATCCTCGTTGTATTCAGTCTCGACCTTACTGGCAATGCTGGCTGCGTCATCTCGGTCGACCCCGTCCAGCAGGCTCGCGTCGGCTTCCGTAATGCCCTCGTTGACATCTACGACGGCGGAATCCACAATTGTCTCGTCTTTAGGCTTCATCAGGGTGAAATTGAACTCAA
>JADLGZ010000191.1 GCA_020849075.1 Fimbriimonadaceae bacterium
CGGCCGTGAGCCAGTAACGACTTCTACTCGAGCGGTAACGGACGTGCCATTCCGGTCGGCCTTCATGACCGCCTTGACCAGCCCCGGTGGTGGATTTGGTATTGAGACTTGGGCCACGAACTGGCGGTTAATAATCGTGGCTGGCCATGCGCCACCTTCCGGAGCTTGTCCCTTGACCGTCACCTGTATGACTGTGTTAAAGTCTCGGAACCCCTTGATAGTTGAGGTCTCCTTGGTACTTAGGGCAACCTCCTGGGCACGGCGTTCCGCCTCGGCCCGGATGGCATCTTTCACCTTCGCAGGAAGTGAAGCGGTTTGCAACGTTCCAACGTGACTGCCGGATACCACGACACCAGATACAACGTAAGAAGGTGGAGGATCCAAGAGGATTGGATCAGCCGATTCAACTCCCCAATTCAGATCAATTGCGCTGTCAACTTGGATGGACTTCACACCTTCTATTGTTAGGGCAATGTCATCCCTTGCCTTCACCTTTTGACCCCGCAAGAGGGCTTCTACCTGATCTTTAGTCGCTTGATTGAAGAACTGACCTGAAACAACACCACCATGCTGAGACGATCCACGAAAAACGATCCCCGTGTCGCTGTAGGTTATGGCCGAGAGCCGTACGGGCTGGCCCTCTCTTGCCTTACCGACGGTGGCACCTTCTAGTTCAGCTTGGGCGATGAGTTTGCTGTAGTTAAGGATCTTGGCAATAGTATCGCCTTTGGCGTACGGCTTTTCAGACTCAGTGATTACAAAGACCCCTTCAGCGGGAGCGGTTATTCGAACCGAAGGCTGAACCTTATCCGTAGATGCTACGCTATGAATCTCCAGGACGGGAGTACCTTTGCTGACCTTGGAGAAGTTCGGCACGAGTCGTCGAGCGATGATGCTCTCTTCGCTGGCCGTAATAGGAGTTGATGCGGCCTCAATCCTAACCCCCTCGGCCTTAATCACGTCATCAGCCTTGGCGTTGAACGCATAGATGAATGCTGCGAATACAGCAGTCACGATGAGGTAGCCGAGTTGTTCTACCCAGCGTAGGTACTTCGCATAGAACTTGCGTTTAGTGCGGCTTTGCGTCCGCCATTCTGGTCTCAAGTACTTTTTCATGCTGATACCTCTGCCATGTGCCCTTGGGTATATATGCGACGCATTTCACAGTAGACCCCACCTCGTTCCATTAGGCGCTCGTGAGTTCCTTCCTCCACAATCTTGCCCGCGGAAAGCACGACGATATGGTCAGCAATCAAGGCAGTATCTAAACGATGGGTCACAAGGAGCGTAGTTACGTCCTGAGCCACCTTGGCCAGCGTCGCCATTACATCCCGTTCGGTCTCAGCATCTAGAGCCGAGGTCGCTTCGTCGAGTATGAGAAACTTGGGATTTGTGATCATGGCCCGCGCAATTCCAATGCGTTGCCTTTGGCCCGCCGAGAGCGCAGAACCTCCATCCAAGTCCTCATGGATTCCCCCTGGGAGAGTATTGACAAACTTAGTCAGTTCTGCTTTCGCGATCGCGGCCCAAACATCGTCGTCGCTTGCATCTGGATTTGCGATTCGTAGATTGTCAGCGAGTGAGCCGGAAAAGAGGTAGGTCTCTTGCATCACCGTGCCTACTTGGTGCAAGTAAGACTCAAGCCGGAGGGACTTGAGGTCTACTCCGTCAATGAGGACTTGGCCTTCTCCAGGGTCAAGTATCCGGAGGGCAAGCTCCACGACCGTACTCTTCCCCGACCCGCTTGGTCCAACCAACGCGGTAATTGACTTCGGTCTTAGTGTTAGATTGATACCTTCAAGAACCCTACCAATCCGAGGCCGATCGAAACAAATATTCTTTAACTCCACTTGCCCCTGCAGTGTTGGGCACTCAAGCGGGTCGTCTTGGTCTGTGATCGCAGGCCTCGTTTCCATCACGAACATCATGCGTTCTGCGGAGACCATCGTTTGCCAGATCCAGCACCCGAAGTTTACGATTCGTTCAATCGGGAAGCTCAGGCGACTAAGGTAGGCAATCATCGGAACCGTCATGCCGAGCGTCATTTGGCCCATGACTACTTGGCGCGCCAGGTAGAGGTAGATGGTCGTATTCTTCGTCCATGGGATGACCCTTTGCGTGGCAAATTCGAAGAAGACAAGGATGAGATAGCCCTGATTGGCAACTCGCTGGAGCGCCGCGCTTACTCTGCCATTTCGCCAAACTTCGTCCTTTGAGCGCCCTAGGCTCTTGATCGTAAAGAAGGAGTTAGCCGCCTGTAATATGCCAGCATCCCGTTGCTCACAAAGGTGCAGTCGGCGGCGATCCAGAACCCGTCCGTAATGCGTCACCCAGACAAAGAGGATCGTCCATGGAATTAGGAAGAGAGCCACGATGCCAGTCAGGAATGGATCCACGTAGATGGCTGTCGTCAGAATGATCGCAAACTCTACAAGCATCGTCAAAGTCGGGAGGATTCGAACCAACATGTGGGCAATTCGATCAGCATCGGTGCTAATTCTAAACTGGTGTTGCCCTATCGGCAGGTTATCAATTGTCTCCATGCTTAGCCGCTGAAGATGCGTATACATTTTGCGGCGAATGACATGTTGAAGGAGCTGCTCGGTCATGTTGTACAGGAACGTGCGAACGCCTGTGAGAGCGTGGACTAACATGAGGAGGCCAGCCACGGCAAGGGCGACCGTCCAAAAGCCTCCCCAATCCCGTTGGGGCAGGACCTGATCCACCACCCGCTTACCCAACCATGGAATGCTGAGGTTCAAGAGAACAATTGCGATGTCAATCAAGCAAACGAGAAGTAGCCGGCGCAATTGCGGTCGCAGGAACTGGAGTACGAAGACAAAGGCACGCCACGAGTTCACCCGGTGGTCAGTGCCAAGCGTAAGGGCTTCCCTTTCGGTGAGGCTCACGACAGGACCTCCTCAGCTGCTTGCAATCGCCAAAGTCGCTGGTAGAGCCCTGCTTGTGCGACCAATGTTCGATGTTCACCACTTTGGGCAATCTTCCCAGCTTCAAGCACAAGGATTCGATCACAGAATTGAACTGCCTTCAACCGATGGGCTACTGAGATTATCGTCATGTTCGAACGCATGACCTCCAGTTCGCTGAGAATCGCAGCTTCCGTATGAGGGTCCAGATTTGCCGTCGCTTCATCCAACACGAGGATGCGCGGGTTTCTAATGAGGGCACGAGCTATGCCAATGCGCTGGCGCTCTCCCCCACTAAGCGTTGAGTTCTCGCCAATGAGAGTATCGAGCCCGTCATCAAAGCGCAAGGCGTAATCCAAAATTCCGGCTCTACGAGCGATCTCGTTCACCTGTGCGTCGGTGGCTTTTGGGTTGCCAAAACGGATGTTGTCCGCAATGGACCCAGTAAAAATTGCCGTTGTCTGAGGGACAGTGCCGACCTGCTCGATCAAGCTCGCAATCTGAATGTCGGAAACGGCATGTCCATCCACCATCACCTCTCCAGAATCCGTATCATACAGTCGCAGAAGGAGTGAAATGACGGAACTCTTCCCGGCACCGCTGGGGCCAACGATGCCTACATATTCACCCGGCTTGACTGCAAAGCTAATCTCTTGCAGTGCGGGGCGATCGTCGGTGTAAGAGAAACTGACCTCTTTGAACTCAATACCCCCCTTGATTGCCCCGATTGATGCGGCATTGGGCTTGTCCACAATGGCGGGTTCGGCGTCGAGGGTTTCGAGGATCCGCTGTGCTGGCACTGTCTGCACCTTGACCAGTTGTAGGATCTGAACAAAGTTCTCAAGGGGTCCTTGAGCGGCCTCAATCAATAGGAATGCAGCAATCCAATCACCCAGTGACGCCGATCCTTCCATGACGCGGGAAGTTAGGTAGACATAAATGCAGACGGAGAACACCCATTTCATTCCCATCTGGGCGCCGTTCTGCGCCCAAGCTGTTTGCGCAATCTGCCTGATGCCGGCAACGCGCGTATCGGCAACGGCCTGCATGTACCTTCGCCTTTGAGTCTTCAGCCGCCCGAGCGCCTTAAGGGTACGGAGCCCCGCTATGCTGTCGCGCAGAGAACCCAGTTCATGTTCGGCTGTTTCCTTAAACTTAAATGCGCTACTCCGGATCCGGTTGAACAGAAGGTGGGAAACAACCGCGAACGGGATCATGTACGCAATGAGCATCCAGCTCAGCGTTCCATCAATGAGGAACAGCAACCCAATCCCCCACCCCAAGGCATAAAGAGTCTCAATTAGGAGCGGGACGGTCCGGACGATCATTCCCATGACACCAGGGTCATATGGATCAACATCATTCGAATAAATCGCCATTGCAACCTCCTTGCTATCAGGGGGAGATTGGCCTGACATAGTTGCTGCGGCAGGGCGCGCGGCAATCCGGAAGACCGACACCATATCGGCAGTGGATCGAAAGAGATGTTCGCCCGGAATGCGCTTCGAAAGATATGCCAGCGGCATCCGGTTGAGGTGCTTGTAGAAGGCAAGGCGCAGGTCAAAGGTAGCCCGCATGCCGCAGTACCATTCCAGGAACTCGCGCCCCATGCTTAAGAAGGCACTGGAGAAGTAAAAAATGGCTTGCAAACCAACGATTCGAAGAACGATTGCCCATCGTTGTTCACTCGTAAGATGGGTTGCAAGCAGGGCTTGATTCGTTACGTCCCGAGTAAGAAACAGGGCAAGTTGCGCCAAAGGGACCGCAATCAAGAGTAGCAAGATTCCCAGCAGGAACTTCCTACGGTAGGGCCGGACGAAGACCCAAAAACGGCGAATGATGACCATCATTTCCCGGAGGCTCAGTTGAACCTCCGGGGATGATTCCTCTATGGTCTTCTTCGCATGGTCCAAGGACGACCTACAGGGGAGCGTCGGTTGTGCGCTGTCGATAGCCGGGCTGGCCGGGGCGTGGGGGATCCTCGTCCTTCATATCAACCTTAGTCTTGTCCACCATTTCGCTGGATCCCTTCGTGCTCATATAGAACCAGCCTCCAATGAGCACGACGAGTAATCCAATTGCTCCCCAAACAGCGGCTGGATGAAGTTCTTTCTTTCCCATGGCCTTATCTGTTCGGGTCGTACCAGGTTCCCCAGAACTTGGTGTCAATCATGGTTGAAACGTACTGTGGGTTGTTATAGCCAGCGCAGGTCTCGGCTTCTGATACCGTATTATTGAACTTCATGACCTTTCGAGCGGACGGTGCCTTTGCATGGCCGTCTCCGAAGGCCGTAGGTAGACGTTCACGGTGCATGAGGGCGGCAAGATAAGCCCGTTGGAATCGCGAGTTGGTCACGGTGAGCGGGTTCACAACGACCGGGCAATAGGCTTCATCACTGGTGAAGTTGTAGCCTACTTGCCGATTAGATGTCTGCGCGGTCACGATGTACGCGGCCCGCTCCGCAATGTCCTCTTGACTCGATTGAGTCCGGTAGTAGCGCGGGTAACTGAGCGGAGCGGTCGCATCTTTGTTTTCCCATGCTGACCAACCGTTCCTGTTCACGGAGATGGAAACGATGAGCGACCATTGGCCCGCCGAATCCAAGGTGGTTCGGACTCCTCGAGCACCGTCCCAAATGAGTTCTGGGCTCTTAACGTAACTCTTGATGAAGTAATAGTAGCCTTGGGTCGGGGAGCCACAGCTTCCAGGGTCAGGGTTGGCCGTTGAGGAATTGCCGTTGGGGCAGTACTGGTAGGGGTGATTGTAATCATCGGCGTCCCCGGCGTACATGATTCCCGCCGTAATGACCTGCTTCAGGTTACTGATTGTGACCGTTGTCTTGGCCGCAGCCCGTGCCTGAGCAAAAACGGGGAACAGAATCGCCGCGAGGATGGCAATGATGGCGATCACCACCAAGAGTTCAATGAGCGTAAAGGCTCGGTTTTTTCGCATGTTCATGAGAGTGCTTTTCTTGAATGAGAGAGCATGATGAGACTAGGTCGTGTTACCGACCAGAAGAGAAACTGGGAGCGTCGTTAAGGGCTCAACTTCGCGGCCCTCTAGTACGGCTACAAGTTGGTAGACAGCGCGCTCAGCCACGGTTGACCAACTCGCCTTTACTGTGGTCAAAACATGAGCGGGCTCAACCGGCGGCTCGATACCATTAAAGCCGACCACCGCAAGGTCATCGGGAACTCGAATGCCGTGTGATTTGCAATAGGAGATAAGCGCGTTGGCACTGGGGTCTCCCCAGCAAACGGCAGCCTTGATTCCGAGTTCCTTTCGTCGGGCGAGAATCCCGGCCTCTTCCGCCTCTAAGGAGCCCTTCCAATTGGAGGTACGGCCTTCGTGGACTTCCATCCCCAGTTCGAAAGCCCGCGTCTCAAAAGCACGGAAGCGCCGAAGGGCCGAAGCAGATTCGCCCGGGCATCGGCGATAGAAGACAGCCCGGTGCCCCTTCTCATACAAATGATCAGCGATCGCGATGGATCCGGCACGATCATCGGCCACCACGCTTGGGATGCCCTCAATGGGATCCGTCATCGCAACAACGGCGAGGTTCGAGCCCCGCACCCTTTCCACTAGCGGGTCGCTGGGCGAAGCAATGAGAACCAACCCATCAATCTTCCCGCCAGCAAGTTCGGAAAACACCTGGCCTACGCTGTATTGATGAAATGAGTAATGGATCATGAGATCCTTCTGGGTGGCTTCACAGCCCCTTTGCAAGCCCGTAAGAATCTCCGCATGGAAGGGATCGTGAGGTTCAAGCTGCCCGTACCCAAAATACAAGCCCAAGATATTAGTTGTTTGCGCTCTTAAGGCTCGCGCCAAGCCATTGGGTTGGTAACCAAGGGTTTGGGCCGCCTCCAAGATTCGCTCCCGCGTGGCCTGAGAAACACGGGTATTCGACCGTGATCCATTCAACACGACCGATGCGGTGAACGGACTGGTTCCCGCCTCAATCGCTACGTGCTTCAAAGTCACGTTCTTACTAGGTCTTCCGACAAGCGTGCTTTTCCGATCCATCTTCATTGACTGACCAAAGGTTTGGTCTATTATCTTACACCATCATTACGAATGGTTGCAGTGGGAAGTGTCAAGGATTTGCAAGACAGGGGCGAATGTGAGACTCTGTTCGTCTCGCCAAACGCCCCTGTAGATCCTTTACGACTGGACTAACCTCAGTTCTTGCGGCGACGTCGAGCCATCAGGGCGGTAAGTCCACCCAAGGCAAGGAGCGAAGCCGGCTCCGGCACGGTCTGAATGTTGTTGAAGTAATAATCTCCGTTCATTCCGTCGTAGGTGAAGAAGTTCATGATCTGAGGCGAAACACCGGATGAAACAAAGTTAACGCTGTGAGTTTCCGATGCGCCGCGACCTGCGCCCCCAACAATGGCAAGCGTGACATCGGCAGTGTCGGCACCCGTTACTGTGATCGTCACTGCAACGGCACTCGCAACTGGAATTGCGGTTACGATAAACGTCCCCCATCCCTCGCCACCTTCAATTCGCCAATAGGGGCTGCTGGCAAGGTTTCCATTGATGTTGAGCATGTCCCGATTTGGACTAGGTGAAGTTGATCGAATCTCCACGCCCATGCGCCCAGCCGTTGCACTGGAGCTTGTCATCATATCGAACTCCAGGGATTGCCCAATTAAGAGAGGGTCGTCCAGCTTTCGTCGAGCATCTACACCGTCGCCATTAATACTGAACTGCCTAGAGCCGATAGCTGATGCCGCGGTTGTGATGCTCATACCGCCGGAACCCCATGGGCCCTCGTACCAAGCGTTCATTCCAGAACCACCATTGAGGCCAAGGTAGGTCGCGCCAGTTGTGTAGACAGCATCGCTTGCACTATCAAGCGCTAAGCCGAAGCTCATCGCGGCCGAAACCGAAAGTGCCAACACGAGAGATGATTTCATTAAAAGATGAGTCGTCATTGATCCTCCGGATCTTGACCAAATGTTTGGTCAGAATCCTGAGCCCATTATAAGGCACTTTCCTACTGAGTGGTTGCGACGGTCAAAAACCACGCAACTTTACTGGGGTTAGTCGCCTGACTCTTCGGCCGGGGCGGTCTCCACCGAGCTTGAATTGCTTGCCGCACGCGTTGCCTGCTCTTTAGCGGCTTGGTTCACGCCACCACCACCAGCTCCGGTGACGCTTTCGGTGTTCTGAACTGGGGAAAGTCCTCCCGCAGCGCCACTGCCGATTGGGGCAACACCACCAGTTCGCGGAGCTGACGTCCCGGGGGCTGGCTGGTTCGATGCTGGGTTGGATGCCGTTTGCCCGGGTGATTCGCGGCCGCTGGTCGCCTCCGTCGGTTCGCCTTCGGGTGAATTGCAACCAGCAAGGGTAAGAAGCGCAATGAAGGGCAAGATCTTCATGGGCCTATCTTAGCCGAAAACCTGGAGCCGATGACCGGACTTGAACCGGTGACCTGCTGTTTACGAAACAGCTGCTCTACCGCTGAGCTACATCGGCGCGTCCAGAAATTATAGGCGGAAAGCGCCTCTTTCTGCAATTACCCACGGGATCAGGAGATCCCTCGCAAAAGCGGCATCAGGAGATGCCGCACTCCAAAGAACTGATATAATCCTCGTAAGTTCAAAGAGGAACTCAACCTTATGGCAGACTCATTCCCTATTCGCCGTATCGACCATGTTCGCCACTACGTCAACAATGCCCGACAGGCGTCGTACTTCTATCAGAACGTTTTTGGCTTTAGCATCACCGCTTACAACGGCCTCGAAACCGGCTCTAAGAACCAAGTGGATTATGTTCTTGAGCAGAACGACTTGCGCCTCGTCTTTAGCGCTCCGCTTCGCCCGGGACATCCGATGGCCCACCCCATCGCCGAGCATGGCGATTTCGTGCAAGACATCTGCTTCGAGGTAGACGACGTGGATTGGGCCCACAAGGCCGCCGTCGAAAGAGGCGCACAGTCAGCCGCTGAGCCCGTCACGTGGGAAGACGACCATGGAACCGTCCGCTACGCGGCCATCAAGACTTACGGCAATGTCGTCCACGGCCTCATCAATCGCGATAAATACAATGGCCCGTTCCTCCCTGGCTACCGCCCCGAGAACATCCCCGGCGACCCGATCGGACTTATTGAAGTGGATCACTGCGTCGGTAATGTCGAGCTCGGCAAGATGAACACCTGGGTCAAGTGGTACGAGGACGTCCTCGGCTTCGCGAACCTCATCAGCTTCGACGATAAGGACATCAGCACCGAATTCACCAGCCTCATGTCGAAGGTCATGGCGAGCGGCAATGGGCGCGTCAAGTTCCCCATCAACGAGCCCGCCGAGGGCAAAAAGAAGAGCCAGATTGACGAATTCCTGGAGTTCTTCGGCGGCCCCGGCGTGCAGCATGTCGCCATGCGCACCGACGACATCATTCACACCGTCTCCCGCCTGCAGGCCCGTGGCCTCAGCTTCCTCAAGGTGCCGCGCACCTATTACGAGGCCCTCGAGGAGCGCGTGGGCAAGATTGACGAGAACATTGATGAACTCGCCGAACTCGGCATCCTCGTGGACCGTGACGACGAAGGCTATCTACTCCAGATCTTCAGCAAGCCCGTCACCGACCGGCCGACGATCTTCTACGAAATCATCCACCGCAAAGGCGCGAAGAGCTTCGGCAAGGGCAATTTCAAAGCCCTATTCGAGAGCATCGAGCGCGAACAAGAACTCCGCGGCA
>JADLGZ010000192.1 GCA_020849075.1 Fimbriimonadaceae bacterium
CCCTTGTGTTGCCCGAGGTCAATCCAAGGCATTCGGCACCCGTATCGTTACCCCGAATATTGTAACAATTGAATGTACAGCCCGTCTTGCGAGCTATCGCCGCCAGACCGTCCAGCACCTGGTCCGCGTCGCTCGCATTTAGGAGGCTTCGTGACGTAATGATAGCTACGTCCTCGCCCAAGTTGGATGCGATAAGTCGAAACTCAGCCGCTGACATTTGAGTTCGGCGGCTTACTAGAGAGAATGCTTCGTCGGCTCCCCCTTCCAAAGCAAGTCGTATCCCTGCCACGACATCAGCTTCGTGATCCTCGTCGTACCGAATGCAATGATCAGCAAATCCATCAGTTTCATTGGATGAAGCCGTGACATTAAGAATCCTAGCCCCATTTTTGAACCAAGCCTTGCGGACTCGGAGGAACATCATCGGCAGTTCGTCGGCCAAGGATGTGCCAAAAACGACGATCGCCCTCTTACTTTCCAGGTCCGCGATTGAGTCCGGTGGCAAACTCAGCGGGCTATCCGGCAGGAACCGCGTCCATCGGCTATCCAATTGGTTAGTTTTGAAGCCATCCTTGAATAGCTTTCCGAGCAGATACAGGCTCTCATTTGACTGCTTGCCGCCAACGAGTGCTGCCCCAGCCCCACCCGAGAAAGCCTCTATTATCTGGTCGTAAGCTTTGACCCAGGTGGTTTCAACAAATCCATCCTCCCGCCGCACTAAGGGCCTCAGGAGCCGATCTTCGTTAACCCAGCCTTGCCCAAACTTACCTCGATCGCAAGTCCACTCCTCATTAATCGCTTCATTGATTCGACCATTCAGCCGGACAAACTTCCCCGCCCGGTGATCAAACCAAACGCTGCAATGATTCGAGCATTCAAAGCAATTGAATGGCGAGGTCTCCAAATCCCACGGCCTCGCCCTGAACCGATACTGGCTTGACGTGAGCGCTCCGACGGGGCAGATTTCGACAACATTGCCGCTGAACTTGCTATCAAAATCAAGCATTTGGAAAGTGCTTGGTTGCATGTTTGAACCACGGAATCGGAAGGCCAGTTGTGCATCGCCGCTTATCTCCTCAGTAAAGCGAACACACCGACCACACTGAATACAACGCTCAAGGTCCAGGGTGACGTACTTTGAGAGCGGATACGCCTTGGGAAGGTGGCGCTTAAGTTCAGTGAAACGGCTGGTCGAGGGGCCGTAGAAAATCGTATTATTCTGAAGCGGGCATTCCCCTCCTCGATCGCAAATAGGGCAATCAAGGGGGTGGTTGACGAGGAGGAACTCTAAGACGCCCCTTCGGTCCCGGTGCACCATTTCGGTGTCCGTGTACACGACCATATTGTTGTCCGCTGGGAGCGTACATCCTGCCTGCGGTTTGGGCATTTTTCGAACGCTACCATCAGGCTGCTTGAACCCAACCTCCACAAGGCACATTCGACACATGCCAACCGGCTTCATCCGCGGGTGATAGCAGAAGATGGGAATCTCCAGCCCAAGACGCTTGACCGACTCAACGATCAACTCGCCCTTAGGAACCTGAAGCTCCACATCGTTGATTGTGATCGTGACCAATTGGGTCTCTGCCACCGCCGCCATAGACTCCAACGGTTGTACCAGAAACCGTGAGCGTCCGGTGAGACGCGATGTTCTAGCTGTTAGTCATCCACTGAGCCGAAACTTGAGATGACGATGTCAATGTCGGCAGCGTCCACCTCGCCCGAGCCATCAACATCCTCGTTGATCCCTTGACTGGTCGGACCAAACTCCGCGATGACTGCATCAATATCTGCTGCGTCAACTTCTCCGCTGTCGTCAACGTCTCCGTTGGCGAGCACGAAGTTCACTCCAGATGCCCCGGAGGACGTTATCGTTACGGAGCTGATCTTTCTCTTAAGAAATAGGGATGAATCTGCATAACAGTCATAGGATCCCGCGACTACGGCTTGCGAAAGCGGCAGGCTGTAGCCCCCTGAGCCATCAAGCGTTACCGATCCGGAGTGGATGACGGTGGACGAATTCACCGGTGTAATTGTGAAGTTCATACTTCGGCCCGCAAGTCCACCAACCCAGTCAGAAAGGCTGACCTGGCCAGACAGCGAAGCTGAAGCGGATGCAACACCAAGCCCGGCAAACATCGTGTTTGCGGGTGCCATTGTTGACCAATCGGCCGCGCTCGAAGCCGGTGCTGTGTCAGCAGTTAAGAACCCATAAACCCAACTGCTAGCGCCTGACTTGTAGGATGCAAAGACCTGATGAGATCCGCCTGTCTCATACAGGGCAATATGTCGAAGTTGAGAGGTGAAAATTCGAACGCCTGGTACGGAGAATTGTGTAGAAGTATTGGGCCTAGAGAACCTCCACAGCCCTCCAACCGAGGTCGAATCACTCGCCAAGTATAAGGTGAGGCCATCCGAACTAATGGCATGATCCGCAACAATGATAGCCTCGGAAGAGACATCAAGCAAGATGTTTGAGTTCCCAATCTCCTTCACCCGATAGTTACCGCCAGTTGAGATTGAGTAGGCAAACAGTCCATGATTTCCTGAGACAAACCGAACATTGGTATCGGAACCGCTTGCATTCGAGGCTGTTCCGCTCCCGAAGGTTCCGGTCTGAACCCCTTGGTTGGTGGCCAATGCAAAGGCTTCCCCGCCATAGGGGCCGCTGTCCCTGATCACAGCGGTGAACAGAGCCGCCGGCAAGTCGGAGCTCCCAGTTACCGCACCCGTGATTAGATTGAGGCGTTGGACTCGGCGGTCAGCTCCACTAGTGCTTGAGCCGGGGGCCACCTGGTAACCACCAATGTAAGCCTCGAGTCCGAAAACATTCATACCGCCTTCGGTACTTGTCGTCCCTCCGATGGCAATGCCGGATGCCCCAACGTAAGTGACATCACGGGTGGAGCCAGTCAGTGTGCCATCCGCGCGGTTGAGTTCAACGATCCTCACTTCGGCGGCACTTGAGCTAGGCGGACTGATCCCATCGCCCAGTTGGACAACGGCGAGGCTACCGGATTGCCAAACGGCACTCGAGACCGTAGCTGCGAGGACAAGGAGACTGGTGCCAACAACCTTCATAGCTATATTGTATGGGATTCTGCCAGCAACCGACTGCACTATCTAACGATTATCTATACTATTTAATGTAGATTATGAAGTGCTTGGGCCAGGAGGTCTGGAAACGAATCTGGGGTGCAAGAAAAACTGGGAATTCCCATATCCGCAAGCTTCTGCGCGGTTGAATGAGAATAGGCCGGCTCGCCCTCATCATCCAGAGCAAGAAGGCATATCACTCGCACTCCTCGACTCACCAAATGGTGGAACTTGGCCAACATGTCGCCTTCACGGCCGCCCTCATACAGGTCCGTGATAATCAAGAAGACCGTGTCAGAGGGCCGCTCAATAATTTGATCTGCATAACTCACAGCTTGGGCGATGTCAGTTCCGCCATTCAACCTAGCGGCAAGAAGTAGTTCCACTGGGTCACTCAGGTGCTCAGAAAGGTCAGCAATCTCAGTACTGAACGCAAATATCCGAACCCGCAGGGTCGGAAGCGACGCAAGAACTGAAGCATATACACCAGCGTAGAGCAGACTCGTCCCCATTGAGCCGCTCTGATCCATGGCAATCACGATCTCCTTTGCCCCTCTAACGCCATGCGGCTTGACAACCTTAGTCTCCACCAGCATCTTGCCGTCCCGTTGTATGTGCTTCAGGTTGGCCCGTAGCGTTCTGTCCCAATCAAGGCGCCCCGCGACATTTCGACGCCTATTCGCCCCACCGCGTTGCCGGCGCCAACACTGTTCCATGGGAAAACGGATACGCTCGGCGATTTGGGATACCACCCCTTTCACCACTTCTCGAGCCGCCTCACGAGACTCTGGAGGGAGGTGCTCGCTGAGGCGGAGAAGGGTAACCGCAAGGTGTGGATCTGGATGAACAGCTCGCAGGGTCTCCTTTTCCAGCAAGAATTGCACGAGATTTAGGTTGGTGATGGCATCTCGTTGCATCACGGACACGACAGGCTCCGGAAACAACTTGCGAATGTCGCGAAGCCACCGGACAATACTCGGGCTACTAGGCCCGAGGCGCCCCTGCTTGGGATCATCGTAGAGGGCTGAAAGCGCAGCATCCGCACCCTGATCTCGCTGATTCAGTTGTTGATTGATTTGAGCATCCGAACCCAAGAGAAGTCGCCATCGCCGAAGCCTTTCTTCGGTCAAGTAATTCCTCCAAAGAGTTCATCGATTACGGAATCGACCTGGCGGAGTCGTTCAGAGTCGAGTTGGGCGTCCTTGGTTCCAGTACTCCCCGCCACGACCCGCCGCCCAATTTGGCGACGCTCCGCCTTTGGAAAGGAGCCAAATGATCGCCTCAATAGAGGCAGGTTTTGGTCAAAGGCTATTGGATCAAGGCCAGTAATCCAGGTATCCAAAATCCTAAAGAGCTCATCGCTATAGATTAGGGCCAGGCCAGATTCACCCAAAAATCCCTGAACCCAAGCCGCGACCCAAGCATGGCTATTCCCTGGGCTAAGGGTTCGCGCAAAGGCTTGCTCCTGTTCAAGCTCTGATACTAACTTCTGGTCGCCAGCATGACGCTGAAGCCGACCGGCAAGGAAACCAGGCATCGCTTTCAACCGTAGGAGCACCAAAATGGTGGCTTCCCAGTGCTGACTCGTCTCTTCTGAAACAAGGCCTTCAATCTGGTGGGCGATGGGCACGATCGCCGATGCAAATCTTTCGCCTTCAGTATCGTTAGTACCAACTACAGCGTTTGGCAGAGCCAAGCAGGCTCGCTTGACCATTCTCTCGAGAATGTCGGCAAGCGAAAAAGTATCCATGCGCCGGGTCGCACCGATTCGTAGCGTTGTCGCTATTGCGGAAATGCCGGATAGCAATTCAGGAATGTCGGAAGCGATGGCGACGGCCTGCTCGAGCCCAGATAAGAGCCGATCAACTACTTCTGGAAGATCCGCAAGCAGCGCCTGCATTATTCGTTCTGTTAGCGCTGGTAGCGCGCCTACTACTAGATGGTCATCGCTGAGTACGGCTGCTGCTGCTGACCTGATCTGGCTACCCCAATGGCTAGCCTGCACCAGCCTTGTTTCCAAAAGTGGGTTCCAAGCGAGGAGCCATTCCTCTCTAAACGTTCCTAACTGCCCATCCGCAACCTGTCGCTCTCCCCAGGGAACCCCTAGAACTTGGAGCCGCACGAAGAATCGGCTTCGCTCCAAGTGTAGCGGCTTACGGATATCCAACGACAGATGCTTGGTCAACTGAGTCAGGCGAAGCCGTTTACACTCCGAGGCAAAGTCGCGCTTCAAGGGAATATCCTGAATCTCGGGTGGGACTGATCCCACGCGATCGCCGATCAGGGCCTTGTCGGCAATGACCTGAAGGTAATCGTTACGTCCTTCTGCCATCACGGCAATTGCCGCTTCGACCAGTTCATGCATACCGGGTTCGCGCCGGGAGCGAAGGGCGGCCAACAAATCGGCGGTTCGGGTCGCCTCGATTACCGCTGCCGGGCTGACGTCTACTCTCGCTTCGCGCAGGAGCCCCGCGACCATGCCGAGCCACCGACCGGTTCGATGTTCGGGAGGTGTTGTCCAGCAGAACTCATAGAACATCGGTGACAAAACCCCGGCACCATAGCCGCTGGTGAAGGCGAGGCCATCGTAATTCCATGGGACCCAGCTGGCGGTAACCGGCACCTTAGGAAGTTCTTTGATGAGTGCTTGATCTGGGTTATCTGAGCCACGGTCCCATCGTCTAACTGCGGGCACGTGCCACGCACCAACAACTACCGCAGTGCGTCTGCCTCCAGTCGCCGCCTGTCGTATGGCGATCCGCATTGCCGCTTCGCGGCATGCCGTGAGCTCGTCAGGTTCTTCGGAGCCGCGAAGTTCTTCCATCAGGTCTCCTACGGCTTGGAATAAGGCTTCCGATCCTACACGAGACTCGATTCGATCGTCCCACCAGGCCTCCCCATCGCGGTAACCCGCGACTTCGCCCAGCACGGCAAATGGATCCAACTTCTGCTCCGCTTGGCTCCATTCCTTTGCAAAATAGTAGGTAGCGGCCAGATCAATGAATCGTACTTGAACTCCTCTCTTCAAAGCCCAGTGCAGGGCGACCCACTCGGGCGAAAACTCAGCAAACGGAGCGAAAGTTGCACGAGCCGGTTCAGCGGTCGGATAGAACACAGCCGCGACCGGAGTGACAAGCCCGGAATGCTGAACCCATCTCTTGGGGGTTTCTGGCATTCCCTCAATCAGTACCGTGTCTGGTTGCCAAGAATCAAGCACTTCCAAGAGCGATCGAGATGAACCTGGGCCGTGATGACGTATCCCGTAGATTCGAACTTCGCTCACAGTAATTCCCGGCAATGGAGGTAGACATCCCCCCAATCGTCGCGCTTCTTCACCACGATCTCCAGATATTCGCTCAGAATTTGCTGATCGGGCCTTGGGTCGCGCACGATTGCTCCGATGAGGCTAGGAGCAATTTCCTTTGCGGTCAGCTTTCCTTGCCCGAAATGTGCAGCCAGCGCCATGCCGTGATTAACAGCGGCGATCGCTTCCGCCGTACTCAGGGTTGCGCTAGGGGATTTTAGGGTCACCCTGCCATCCTTTGTCTGACCTCCGCGGAGTTCGCGGAAAATGGTTACAAGTCGCTCCACTTCCGCTGCATCGGGTTCTGGATCTGGTAATTCAAGGCTGTGCCCGATCTCTGAACATCGTTTCTGGACAATAGCGACCTCTTCCTCCAACGTCGCCGGTAGAGGCAAAACTACCGTGTTGAAGCGCCGTCGCAAGGCACTTGAGAGTTCGTTGACGCCCTTGTCGCGGGTGTTGGAGGTTGCGATGACGTTGAAACCCTTGACGGCTTGCACTTCTGTTCCTAGTTCAGGAACTGGAAGGGTCTTTTCGCTGAGGATTGTGATCAGGGCGTCCTGCACATCACTTGGCATGCGCGTCATTTCTTCAAGGCGGACCACCTTACCCAGACTCATCCCTCGCATTACAGGAGAAGGTACAAGAGCGGCATGGCTGGGCCCTTCGTTTATCAAGCGGGCATAGTTCCAGCCATATCGAATCGCTGATTCCTCGGTGCCCGCTGTTCCCTGAACCAAGAGCGTTGAATCTCCCGAAATCGCGGCGGCAAGATGCTCTGACAGCCAAGTCTTGGCGGTGCCCGGTAAACCCAATAGGAGAAGGGCTCGGTCCGTAGCCAGGGTTGCAACGGCAATCTCGACTAAGCGGCGATCACCGATATACTTTGCGGAAATCTCTACCGAGCCCGCCTTTCCACCCATGATGTAGTCGGTTACTGCCCAAGGGCTGAGCCGCCAATGCGGAGGACGTGATCGCTTGTCAACTCTTTCTAGGGCTTTCAGTTCTTGCCGAAATTGTTCTTCAGCATGAAGTCTCAGTAGGTCATTCATTTTTTGGCAAACTCATAAAGAACTTGTGTAGCCTTCGCCGTACTGACAGGATGGGAAACCAAGCCTTTGCAATCGGATGTTGTGGCGAAGCATGAGAAGCATACAACAGTTGGTCGGCTTTCTCTACGCTGGCGAAGTGGAGATTAGCGGCCACATGAGGCGCAAACTTGCACAGGAGTTCAGCGATGGGCGACGCTCGATTGATGTGTTCCCGGACAGATTCCAAGACAAGTTCCGAAAACTCGGGTGACCAATCCCGATGCAACTTCAAGTACACGGAGAGCTCCTCCATGCCCTGCTCCTTCAACATTCCGGCTAAGCGGTGCTCACGTTCTTGAGACGACTGTGCTCTCCAATTGACTTCCCAGGCTGGCCGTGCGCCCTGCCCCCGAGCCACTGCTTTCTTCCACTTGGGGACGAACTGGGACAGCCATAGCCCCCGATCACCGAGTAACTCAGAGCTCGGTCGAAGCGAGGAGTAGTTTTCTAGGATTTCAGGAAGGCATCCCCAAGGCAAGGCGAATCCTCGTGCTTCCAGAAGTCTGAATACCTCGGGCACGACTTCAGGCATCTTTGCGATAGCGTAGCGGACCAGATCTGACAGGGGCTCAGCCGTTGAAGCGGTACCACTGGGTGGAATGAAGCCCACGGCCCCCGCTTGTCTTGCTCGATAACCA
>JADLGZ010000193.1 GCA_020849075.1 Fimbriimonadaceae bacterium
GATATCAAGCTCGGGACGGGCGCATCTGCCGATCCTGGGGACATGTGCGTCGTGACCTACACAGGCACGCTTAAGGATGGCAAGGTCTTTGATTCAAACGCTGACGCAGTGAAGCCTCCGTTTTCGTTCATTCTGGGCAACGGTCAGGTGATTGCTGGCTGGGATCGCGGCATTCCAGGAATGAGAGTCGGGGGTGAGCGAAAGCTTGAGATTCCGGCTGTCCTAGGATACGGAAAGAGCGGCTCCGGCGCTATTCCTCCCGACGCAGATCTGATTTTCGACGTGAAGCTCCTGTATGTGGTGAAGAAGGGCCAAGAAGACGTCTATGACTCCACGGATCTCAAGGTCGGAACCGGCAAGGAAGCGAAGGCGGGCAGCACGGTCAGTGTGCATTACACCGGCACCTTACTTAACGGTCTTAAGTTTGACTCTTCGCATGATCGCAAGACCCCCTTTGAGTTTGTTCTAGACACCGGGGCCGTCATCAAGGGTTGGGATGCCGGGGTTAAGGGAATGAGAGAAGGTGGCAAGCGAAAGCTGGTCATCCCGCCAGCCCTGGGCTATCGTGACCAAGCAAAGGGCGATAAGATTCCACCAAACTCTGTACTCGTCTTCGAAGTAGAACTTCTTAAAGTTAAGTAACGTAATATCAACACTGAGACAAACAATGCAATTCAAAGCCGTTATTTTCGCCGCCGCTCTCATAGGAGCAACTGGAGCCCATGCTCAAATCACTAAATCTGGCCCTGGATACTTGTTCCGAGTGAAGTGGGTCAAGGGACAAGTGCTCAAGTACAACTTCGTGATGTCCGGTGCAATGATGCCAAAGGGGCAGAGCTTCGTCAACACCATGACAGTCAAGGATGTAAAGAATGGCATCGCCACGGTCGAGTCCAAAGTCATTCTTCCGCAATCAGGCAGTTCGCGAAACACCAAGCCGACAGTCACCACTATCAAACTGGATAATCGAGGCAAGATTATTGGTGAATCATCGGGCCAATTGAATGGCGCTGTAACGCCGACTTTCCCTCAGGGTCCGGTAAAGGTCGGTCAGTCTTGGAACGGTGAAATCTCTTTGGCTCAGGGAATGAAGGTTAATGCTGTTTATACGCTAACGGGCGTGAAGAGCATTAACGGAAAGCTCATCGCCGAGGTTGGGCAAAGAATCAGTGGGAGCATGGGCCAAATGGGTACGATCAGCGGCACGGGTAAGGTGGAGTTCTACGCAGCCGATGGTTCGATGCGAAGCGGCAATGTCCTGATGAACCTCCTGATGAAGGGAAGTCCCGACTCGAAGGAGAAACCAAAGCCTATGACTTTCACTACGAAGATTACTCGGCTGTGATTCAGGTCGCGCCATCCCGTGATGCGAGCTTAAATGAGCTACTCGCCCGGCATCCCTATGTGGAATTGTCGGGCGAGCCAGTATTGGACCGCTTGGAGTTCCTTCATGACGGCAAGAAGCGACAGGTGGTGATTGACGATGTTGGGCTTGAGTGCCATGGCCTAATTGAACTGGCGGACAACAATCCGATGGTCTGCGCGACCTCGGTATCCGTCCCCGGACCAGGGGAAACGCTGGCCCTGATTGCTCTGGGGCCGATCGCTAAAGCCCAACTGATTACCGAGAGCCCGATAGTCATGTCAAACGTGAGGTTACGAGAAGACCTACTTGAGGCCTACCTGTACGACTTGGGCTGGGACGATGGATTCAGCGTCAATTCTGAAGATGTAGCCTTTGGAGACGCGGTAGTTCTCAACGTCCTTGCTAAGGTCAGGGCGACTTCAGACCTTGATTCCTTATATGAGGAGTGCTTCGGTCGTTCATTTTTCGTACGACGTGATCAAACGTCGGAGTGGGACATAGCTCTTGTTTCGGGCAAGCCATTTGCCGCATATCGTCTCAATGTTTCGGAAGACATTCTGCGCGTCCAAGTAATGGCCGACACAAAGGGCAAGGCAGGCGCAGCTCAGATGGTGCATGCCATGAACATCATGTGCGGATTTGAAGAGTCGGTGCCATTAGCGGACTTTCCCTAACCGTCCAAGCCAAAAGTAGCGTATGCTGGTGATACGGTCTCTGTGCCGTTCAACCATCGGAGTAACCAGATATGCAGAAGTACACCGCTGACAAGATTCGTAACGTGGCCATTGTAGGCCACGGTGGTTCTGGCAAGACAATGCTCGTTGAGCACATGCTCTACACCTCGGGTGCGACCGAGCGAGTAGGAACCACCGATTCGGGAAGTAGCCAAGCCGACTTTGACCCCCTTGAGGTCAAGAGGCACATTTCGATTGCCGCAAGCGTATTGCCCCTTGAATGGCATGGGCACAAGATTAACCTTGTTGACTGCCCTGGTTATCCAGACTTTATTGGCGATTTGCACGGCGTTGCCCGCGTTGTGGAGGCGGTAATCCTCGTTTGCGAAGCCAAGAAAGACCTTGATGTAGGATTCGAACTAGCTTGGGAGATTGCTGAACAGCATGGTCTCGCCAAGTGCATTTTCGTCAACAAGCTTGAGCGGGACAACGCTGACTATGAAGGTCTAATGGAGACCCTGCATGCCCGCTACGGCCGAAAGATAGTTGGTGTTCAGATTCCCATTGGCCATCAGGCAGCTTTCAGCGGTGTCCTAGATCTCCTAAACATGAAGGTCTATAAAGGCAAGGATCGTGGCGAAGAGATCGAGGAGATTCCTTCTGGATATAGTGCCGAAGCAGCAGAGAGGCGTGAGAAGATGATGGACGCTGCTGCCGAGGGAGACGATGCTCTGGCCGAGAAGTATTTGGATGGCAAGGAACTGTCCTCGGAAGAGATTGAACATGGGCTACTGGTCGGCACCGAATCTGGACGTGTCGTGCCGGTCATGGTTGGTTCGGCATTGTCTGGGGTTGGTATCGCCACCCTGCTTGACCGAATTGTTGGTGAATTGCCCTCGCCTGTTGAAGTGCCTAAGGTCATTGACGGTAAGCGTTGGGAGCCTATTGCCGATGGGCCCGTAACAGCGTTCTGCTTCAAGACAACTGCCGATCCCTATGTTGGGCGAATCAATTACTTGCGCGTCTTTGGCGGAACGCTAAAGCAGGATGCCATCTTGAGCAATCTCCACTCGGAACACGATGAGAAGGTTCACAACCTGTTTTATCCTCACGGTAAGGCTCAGGAAGTAGCTCCCGAAATAATCGCGGGAGACATATGTGCAGTCGCCAAGCTCCAGCACACGGGGACAGGGGACACCCTTTCAAATGAGAAGGGAGCCAGCGCGCTACCGAGGATAGATTTTCCCGATCCCGTATACCGAGTAGCAATCAAACCGGCCACGAAGGTGGACGAAGACAAGCTTGGCCCGTCCATCGAACGATTGGTGGAGGAAGACCCAACTTTGCGCTATACCCGCGATGCGAGTTTGCATCAGGAGATCCTCGAGGGTCTGGGTGACATCCATTTGGAAGTTGCCATTGAAAAGCTGAAGGCTCGCTTTGGCGTCACCGTCACAACTGAGGATGCCAAGGTGCCTTACCGGGAGACTATTCGCGGAACGGCCAAGGCCCAAGGAAGGCACAAACGGCAGACCGGTGGTAAGGGTCAGTTTGGCGACTGTTGGCTTCGCCTAGAACCGACAGCCCGTGGTACTGGGTTCGAGTTTGGATCGGAAGTGGTCGGTGGCTCGATCCCCAAGAACTTCATCCCCGCAATTGAAAAGGGCATTAGGGAAACGCTAGACAAAGGCTTTCTTGCTGGATACCCGGTCGTGGATGTGAAAGCGGTTGTCTATGATGGCTCCTATCATGATGTGGACTCCAGTGAAGCAGCCTTCAAGATTGCCGGTTCACTTGGGTTTAAGGCAGCCGCCAGTAATGCCCAACCGGTTATTCTCGAGCCGATTATGGAGTTCGAGATTGATATCCCGGACGAATGCGTTGGCGACGTGGTCGGTGATTTGAACGGCCGTCGTGGACATATGCAGGGTATGGACCCGATATCTCCCGGCAGGACGCGCGTACGCGCTTCGGTTCCTATGGCTACGACCATGCGATACGCGCTAGAGCTACGCTCAATCACAAAGGGAAGAGGGCGATTCGCGGCAAGCTTGAACCGATATGATCCCCTGCCCGATCACGAGTCAAAGGGCCTCATCTCGGAGTATGAGAAGCAACGCGCTGCTCATGAAGAAGAGAGCCATCATTAAGTAAAGAGGGGCATTGCACGGCGTGCAATGCCCCCAACAGCTCGACAGAGGCTATCCAGCGACCTTTAGTTTCTCAATGAATTCGTTGTATTCCTTCTCATTTGAAGGAACTACAAGTTCGCCCTTCGCGATCATCTCCTCTACTTCCTTGAGCAGTTTCAGGTTCTGCTCGCCGATTTTATCCTTTGTGAACTCGAAGTTGGTCAGGCCGATTCCACCCGACGCAACGTCATAAACTTTTTCCCCTGGCTGGAACTTGCCTTCCACCACATCTTTGATCGTTTGGTAGACAGCTTCGTCTACGCGCTTCACCATGGACGTTAGAATCAATCCCTTTTGGATATCGTCCTGATTGCTATCAACGCCAATGGCAAACTTGTTCGCCTCTTTAGCGGCAGTGAAGACACCTAAGCCAGCGCGACCCGCGGCGTGATAAACGATATCAGCCCCTGATGCATAGAGAACTGAAGCGGAAGCTTTGCCCGCGTCGGCATTATTCCAGTCATTCGTGTATTTCACCGGAAGGAGCTCTACCTTCGGGTTTGCCATCTTTGCCCCGGCAGCGTAACCGTATTGGAACTTCTTGATGAGGGGGATTTCCATGCCCCCGACGAAGCCGATCTTATTCGTTTTGGTGACGCAACCGGCTAGGTACCCGGCGAGAAAGCTCCCTTGCTCTTCCTTAAACTTGAGCATCCGGACGTTCGGTGCCTTAACATCGCCATCTACGATGGCAAAAATGGCCTTTGGAAACTTCGCAGCAACCTTGTCGAGCGCCGATCCTTGGCCGAGGCCGACCGCGAAGACGATATCCATATTCTGGTCAGCAAGTTTGGTTAAGTTTCCCTCGTAAACAGCGGGTGATGGACTCTGAATCGAGGTCTCTTCAATGTGAAAGTCCTTCTTAGCCCTTTCAATTCCAGCCCATGCGCTGTCGTTAAAGGACTTGTCACCCCGACCGCCGCTGTCAAAGACAATACCGACTCGCAGATGCTTGGCATGATCGTGGCCGTCGCCCCCGGTGGTGGGTGCTTCAGGGATCTTGGCATTCTCGGAAGGGGGGGCAGTCCCCGTGCAACCGACGAGGATTGCGGCGAAGGTCATTGGGAGGGCGATCTTCAACAAGTGCGTCATTACCCTGCTGGTATACTCCAATTTTGGCTTGAGCCGTTGGCTCGCCCTCCCTGATATGATCGTTTGTAATCTCACTAAGCCCGAAGCCACGCAGGAGCAAGTTCGAAAGACCTACCCTAAGTTAGGCCAAACCGATGTTGCCCAGCTTTCCGTCGCTCTTGTACTTGCCGGAAAATACGCACTGGCTCACTACGACGGGGAGACCTATCGCTACCCTGAAGACGTGTCTAAGTTCACGAAGGCTCTGAGCGTAACGCTAAACCAGATTCAGTCCACCGTTGAACCCACCAAGAAGGCAAAGGCAGCGGCAGCGGAAGAAGAGCCAGTTGAAGTAAAAGTCGGACTCTCATGCAACATTGTAGAGGGCGAGAACATGCTTGGTGACAGAAAGGACCTCAAGGCTCTCCTAGGCGAAGCGGTAAAGGAAGGCGTTGAGTACCAATACACTTCGACAGATATCCTCTGGCAGTGGGCGCTGGACCGAGCGAACTGGACGACGATTTCCGGCGGAGAACTGACCCGGCGAGTCAAGCTGAAGGCGGCATTTGAAGATTCCACCTTAGGGACCGAACTCGGCGTAGGCGGCAAGGTGAAGAAGACGCGCTCGCCGAGGGCCGCAGCCGTCGTTGCAGAGGCCGTTCCCGAGCCGGAAGCAGTTGATATTGAAGAAGCCTTACCCGAATAGGGTGGACGAAACTTACTCGGGAACGGAGAGCCGTCCTTGTGCTTGCAAGGTGAGGATAAGCGCACCGATCACTTGGAAGGTCAGAATCCCGAGTACTAGCCAGGTGAGTAACCGGCTGAGCAGTAGACCATAGCGACGCCCAAAACGTTCTTGTCGGCGAAAGGACTGCCAAGCCCGATCGCGCATGGACGGAGGTAGGGCCTTCGTAAAGTTGAGTCGCAAGTGCTTCAAGCGCCGACGGCGCATCAACCACATCATCCCGTACCAGACTCGTCGCGCAAGCCATTCCACTAGGTACGCTTTTACCTGGCTATGCGGTCTCTTGATATTGCCCTGTTCCATGCCATCAACCGTTGGTCGGACAGCGTTGCGCCATTCTTCGTATTCTTGAGTGAATGCACGAAGTGGAAGCCCGTAAGGTTTGCCCTTGTAGCCGCGTTCTTAGCCATGCTTACGCATCCTAAGACACGTCGCCCTGCCGTTTATGTACTATTCGCGTTTCCGCTAGCAAACGAACTGTGCGATGTCCTCAAAGACGGCTTTCGGATGACGAGGCCATGCGTTGATCTACCTGAGGCCATTCTCAGGGTGAACAAGCTGACTAGCTTTGGTACGGCTAGCGCCCACTCCGCGAACATGGCGGCCGTGGCCTTGGTCATGACGTATTGCCTTGGCTGGAGGTGGGGCTTGGGATGGATACTGGTTGCGCTTTTCACTGGCCTGAGCCGCATCTACGTCGGGGTGCACTACCCGAGCCAAGTTCTGCTTGGCTGGGTGTGTGGAGCACTCATTGCCCTACTGACTGTTAAGCTCGGAGACCGGCTGAGCCAGTGGTTCAAGAGCCGTCGCGAAGCACGGCTTGAGGAGTACTGAGATCAATGTGGCCTAGGGTCTCCATTGGTTGATCACCAATGCAGAACTGAACATTGACTATCTCCTTAAACTGACCAAGCGAATGCAAAATGCCATCCACGAGGGCTCTTTCTTCCTCAGACCCGTAGGTACGGTCAAAGGCATTATTGAACTGGAGTCGCAACTCTCCCCGCTCGGTAAGAACTGCTTTAGTTGCTCTAGCCTCCTTCGGCGCGATATCCGACTCGCGCAAGTACTCGTTCACGGCAAA
>JADLGZ010000194.1 GCA_020849075.1 Fimbriimonadaceae bacterium
TACGCCAACGTTAACCCGAGCGAAGGCCTGAACGAAATCGAGATGGTCAAGCAATTGTTTGATCAGACCAATGCCGATGCGGCGATGGACGGCCTGCTGGTGGAGAGCGACGGGCAACTCAAGCTCACATACCGGATTTTTGCGAAGGGAACGGATGAGCCCGTCACTGAGGAGACGTTCAGCTTTGATAAAGATGGAGTTTTTTCACCCATGCGCACCATTATTGAAGAGCTTTGTGCTCGGGCGGAGGTGATGCTCCCGGCCGAAGCTCAAACGGACGATGAACTCTTCGGCACCTCAAGTAGCGAAGCCTTTCTTCAGTTCATTGAAGGTTATGATGCCCTCCAGTACATCGAAAAAACCCAAGGTCAGGTCATCAACGAGTTCAACCCAAAGTTTGCCTACGACGCCCTAGGGAAGGCAATCGAACTGGACAAGGATTGGGAAGCTCCCTACGCCACTTTGTTAAACTTGTGTCGCGCCTGCACCCAATTGCGGGTTGGTAGCTCAGACGACCTTGAAGGGGCTCTTAAAAAGGCTATTGAAACGGCTCCTGATGATATTCGAGCCCGGGTTGTTCTGGCTGAGTATTACCAGGCGACAAATAATCCAGCCAAGTCCCTTGAGCTTCTTGAAGAAGCGCTCAAGTTGGATGGAGATGAACCAGCCATTTATACTCGAATGGGGGTCGCTCAGAACGCCATGGGTCAAGTAGCGGAGGCTGAAACTAGCTTCCAAAAGGCAGTTGACCTTGAGCCAGCGGATAAGCCCAGCATGGGATTCTTGGCTCAAGTCATTGCCAGCCAAGGTCGAGCTCATGAAGTCCCGATGCTGTGGCGCGAAGTTGTTGAGGCCAGTCCTGAGAACTCTCATGCATGGGCCCACTATGGAGCATCGCTGGTCGCTGCTGGCAATGAAGCGGAGGCTCTTCGGGCTTTTGATGAGGGCTTGGAGAAGGCCAAGGAGCCGCTTGTCATTAAGCGTGCTTACGCGCCGGCCCTGTCTCATGTACAGGAATTTGACAAGGCCATGGACTACTACGAGGATGTCATTGAGATGGCGCCTCAGGATGTGCAGGTGCTGATTGAGTACGCGCAAACCCTACAAGCCGCGGGTAGAACCTTTGAGGTCCCCAAAGTTCTTCGTGACGTGCTCGGCGCGAATCCTGACCCCAACACTCGGGCCCAGACCCTAGCTTGGTTGGTCGAACTTGAACAACCTAAGCGTGTTGAGAGCGTCTCACAGGCTCAAGAGAAGATGAATGCCAATGACTTTGAAGGGGCCGTCAAGATTCTCCGCCCCATGCGCAATTGGCTCGCCGACTATTGGAAAATGTGGGCCCTCTATGCCGCGGCTCTCAACCGCACGAGCGACCATCGCGAGGCCGAGGAGGCAGCAAACCGGCTGATCCAACTGTTCCCCGGCAACGAACTCGGGTTCGCCGAATTGGCCAATGCGCTCGGGCCTCAAGGCAAGCACGAGGAACAATATAATGCGATGCGCTTTGGCTTGCAGACCATTCCCAACTCCCTGCCAATCGTCATCAATTACGGCTTGGCGGCAAAGCGCTTGGGCAAGACTGATGAGGCGGAGCACATTGCGACGATGCTGAAGCAAGTGGCCTCTGACAACCCTGAGTTGCAGGAAGTCATCGCAGAACTAGAAAAGTAAGCGAGCATTACTTGATTGCGGCGCAGGCCGCCACCAAGAACAGTTCTTCGACTGGTCGTTCGGCC
Organism: Fimbriimonadaceae bacterium; assembly: GCA_020849075.1. Lineage (GTDB taxonomy): Bacteria > Armatimonadota > Fimbriimonadia > Fimbriimonadales > Fimbriimonadaceae > JAFLBD01. Next base: position 1,737 of record JADLGZ010000194.1, read on the forward strand.
ATCATGTCAAAGGGACCTCCTCGAGATCGCAAATTGTGAAGCGCTTTCGCCTCCTCTTCGCGCGCGAACGCTTCAACCGCCGTTGCTAGCCGCCGGTCCCTCTTGATGCGGGGGGCGAGGTGTTGTAAGAGGGCCGAATCACGGGCCATTCCTTCCAACAGAAGGAGGCGGTAGACTTCAGGTTCCACACCGAGTAGTCTGGCAATGCCTAGGAGGCACCTTCTGCGCGTGATCATGCTTTCGCCCCTCTCGGCCTCCTGCAGAATTAGGGGAATATCACTTTCTTCACCCACGCACCCCAAGGCATAGGCCAGCTCACTGCCGCCCTCGTCCTGGTAGAGGCGGATACCTTCACGCAGGCATTGGGCGGCTTGGCGAAGCTCCATTTCGCTGACCGCCTCGGCGGCGGCAACGCGAACGCTCGGTAGGGGATCCAGGAGGGCATCCGCAATTTCTTCGGCCGCATCCGAATATTCAAGATACCGAAGTCCTTGCAATGCAGCTCGGCGAAGGTCGGGGTCGTCCTTCGCGGCGGCGGCATGGCGGAGAAGCTCCGCACCCTCTCGGCCGCCAATCTGCCCCAGAGCCCGCGCTGCCGCACGCCGAACTAAAGGTCGAGGTGAGCGCAGATAGCCCCCAAGGACCGGCACTGCCGTTTCATCGCCCAATCGCCCCAATGCCTCGATCGGCTCTTCCTCCACGAGATCGGGGTGTTCGCGAAGAATATGGAGAAGAGCTTCAACGGCCCCCTCACCTCCGATCTTGGCAAGAGCCGAGGATGCTTGACGGCGAACGCGGGGGCTTGGGTCGTGGAGGGCCTTGATCACTTCATCGCGGGCGAGGTCCAAGCGTGTGTGGCCAGCAGTCGCGATGGCATGCCCCCGTTCCACATCGTCGTCAGTGCGAGAAAGAGTCCGCATAGCGCGAATCCCACCCGGGGAAATCCGTGACAACTCGGACAGGGTGCCCCGGATACTCGTTGAACCATGTTCGCGTACCGGTTGGAGGAACAGCAGGGTCAGCGCCCGCATAATCATAGTGACGATGAACACCCAGTGGTACGCCGACGCCACACCGACGATCGGGCGCATCTGGGCCATGAAAACCGCACCGAGGAGGGGGGCCAGGGCCCCAACCAAAGCCTGTAGTGCCATACCCGCGCCGATATAATTGGCCCGGTCGTCTTCCCGAGCTGTTGCGAGGAGGATATTGAACTGGCACACGGAAATGCCGCCCCAACAGATACCCGCCAGAATATGGCCTGCTCCGAGAATTGCAGCGTTGAAAAGATCTTCGCCCGGGCGGCAGAAAACCCAGGGGAGGGGGGTGGTTGCGATGCCCACCGTGAGAATCGCCAAGACTGGCTTGTTACCGTACTTGTCACCAAGAAATCCCCAGATTCGAATCGACGCGACATTCCCAGCCGCGTGACAGATAGCCGTGAACTGGAGAGCTGTCATGCTCATCTTGAGCGACTCAAAAGCATAGGCCCCAAACAGATTCCCTGCAAAGCCGGTCGCGAAGACAAAGGCAAACAGGAAGACGAGGGTCTTTCTAAACTCACGATCTTGAAAGGGCGTGCCCATCGCACGAATGCCCTCGCGCAGGTTGGATCGAATCGGGCTCTCGCGGACCAACTCGGTCATGCGGTTAAAGTAGAGCTGGCTGACCAAAGCAAAGACGATCCCCAAGCCAAAGACAATGGCAAAGCCCTGTCGATCGAGTCCTGCCTTACTGAAGCTGTCCAGAATGAAGCCGCCGGCGAAAGATGCGATCGCGCCAACTACGGCCTGCATCGCATTGCGGCGGCTAAAGAACCATCCGCGTGAATTGGCGGGCACCATCTCGGCAAGCCAGTCATTGTAAATGGGGCTCACGAGTTGGATGGCAACGGAGGCGAAGCTAACGCAGCCCAGCACGAGAAACAGGTTAACCGTGGCCGGAATAGGTAAGAATGGGGCCCCAATAAGGGGGATATACAGCAACCGCCATAGTAGCCCGCCGGGTAGCACGAAGCGCTTGTAATAGGGATATCGTCGTCCCCAAATTGCGCCAGGGATTTGGAGCAGCCCGATCAGGCTGGGGATGGCGGTGAATACACCGATCCAAGCATCACTCCCCCCGAGAAGTTGGATGAACTTGACGATATAGGCTCCGCTGACGAGTGATGCAAACGCGGTTGCAAGCGCGCTATCAATGTTAGCGACGCGCAAATTGCGAAGGGTATCAAGTCGGTTGGTGACAGGGATGCTCTATTTTGTCGCGCAGGATTCCTTCCCTGCCACGTCTGGGCAAAGGAACTACTTCAGCCCTTTCGCCTGCGCCGCAATAGCCCCAGAATTCCGGCTCCAATTGCGATCATCGAGCCCGGCTCTGGGGCAACGACATTGCTTCCGCTCCAATAGCCGCCCACCGGAGCAACAAATGCTGTGGTCGTGTAATTTTGAGTGGTGAAGGTGGCGATTCCGGGGACAATGTAGCCTTGGATAACCCTCGAAATCGTGGATGTCGTACCTTGCCCTACGATGAAAAAAGATCCGCCGTGGCCCGCCATGACGCTAGTGGTGGTCAGGGCCGATGTTGTGCTAAACCCAGAGAGCACCTCCTGCGATGTAGCCCCTGGTGTTATCCCACCAGTCATGGCTACGCGGGCCAAAGACACTTGATTAGAACTGTTACGATAGGTGAAAACGACGTGACTCGCGCCTCCAAGCGTTACAAATGCCATGCTCGAAAGCGCGGCCGAGCTTGCCGCGTTGGCGCTAGAGATCAGAAGCGTTTCCGACAGGAAGCCGAGCGTGCTCGAGTATGTTTGGAGGGTGATTCCGTTAGCTGTCGTGCCGAGAACCGCAATCCGGCTTCCGCCAATTTCGGCAATTGATTGGGCGAACATAGTGCCGGAAACTCCGGCGGAGGAGATCAGCGCCGCACTCACTGGATCGTAACGCCGCAAGACCGCTCCAGAACTTGCCAGTAACTCGTTCCCGGCCGCCTTTAAGTGGATGGTTTGGGCACTGGCTCCTGTCGTGGAGGTTTGAAACTCACCCGTATAGCCATTGACAAAGTACGGCAAGCTCCCGGTTTCGCAAACGGCCAGTCGAGATGAAGAATTGTTACCCGATGCCATGCGGCTAGGCGCATTGATGGATCCGAGGTAGACGCGGTTCACCGGGTCAAACCGATGCACAATGGAACCGCCAGCGTCCGGGATGTACATCATGTCAAACGATGCCGCGACCGAGCCACTAATGGCAAGGTAGGACAGAAGGGCGAGTAACTTCATCAGCATTAGTCTAACACGAACCCGGCGAGTTACCAAGCAGATAAGACATGAAATTGCCTCAAGTTAGGATCTAGCGACGGCCAAGCACACTAGATCGCCCCCGTTTGCTTGGCATTCCAATAGGCATTCACGAGAGCGGTGGCCAAGCCTTCGGGTTCTGCCTCAATGTGCCGAAGCCCGGTCAGATTGAGCTCGGCCCGGGCTTGGTCACGGCGCTGGCGGTACCACTCATAGGCGCCAGCTGTGTAGAGGTCGGACGCGGAGTGCACGGGTAGACGGCCCAACTCTTTGAGTCGAGGATCCATCACCCTCGCGAGAAACCATAGGTGGCGTGTGCGAAGGGGTTTGATTGCCTGCAAGAGTGCCTTTGCTTCACGAGGCTCATCAACATCGGAGAAGAGCACGACCAGGGCCCGACGGGGCCACCGGCTGGCAAAGGTCTGCATCGCCGCCTGATAGTTCGCTTCAACCGGTGCAGCTGACAGATCGTGAATGCCATCCAAGAGCATGTTGATATGAGTCCGCCCGCGGCGCGGAGGGACAAACTTGAGCACTCGTTCGGCGAAGACGATGAGACCGACTTGGTCTCCAGCTCGATCCGCAGCATGCATCACCAGGAGGGCGGTGTCCAGAACGTGGTCAATTTTTCTGCGTCCGGCGGCTTCGCTCAGCATATGGCGTGAAGCATCAATCATGATGAAGACAGCTTGGTTCCGCTCGACTTCGTAATCGCGTACGACGAGCTTGCCCCTCCTGGCCGTCGTCTTCCAGTCAATCCGACGAAAGTCATCGTCGGCGTATTCGCGAAGGCTTTCGAACTCGGTACCCTGCCCGCGGTATCGAGTACGCCGCACACCCATGAGTGAGAGCTTGCCGCGCTGGTTCAGGATGTCGAATTCCTGAATTGCTTTGATGTTTGGGTACACATCAATCGCTTGTTGGGTTGCCAGGCGATGTTGCACCTCGCACAGGCCAAGGGGGGCCATGAACCTGACGAAAGTCGCGGGGAACATCTCGGCTCCACGTTCCTTGGGGCGAACTTGATAGCGGAAAACCGTTGTTTCACCAGGTTGGAGATCGATATGGGTTTCGCGGGGGCTGCTCATGAACGCCGGTGGGCATTCATCGAGAACCTTTCCCTTCATATCGGTGCTTCCTTGATTCTCTAGGACCAGCTCGACTATGTTCGCGGCATTGACGCTTAGCACCTCATCCGTTAGGCGCGCAACCCGCAAGCACTTGGGGCTGGGCGTGAGGAATCGTGAAAGGACTAGCCCGGCGAAAATGATGATATTGTAGAGGAGAACAATGGGCTCAAAACCCGAAACAGCAATTCCGACCAAGGCAAGTGGAATGCCCAGTGCAACCAAGAACCAGAATCGCTTCGTCGGAACGATCACGCGCCGATCTTACCGCTTGCCGAAGGGCCAAGGGCTCCATGATGGGGCGTCAAGGTAAAACGAACGCCATGCAATATTTGGCCGAAGCAAGGTCGCTTGGGCATCTCTTTCAGCTCTCCTGCCGCCATTGGGGAGGCAAAACCTCCCACATCGTTCCGGGAAAGGGAGGTCATCGGGATGTATCGTTCGCAGAAGTTTATGAAGCGACGAGCCGCTATGCGGTGATTTTGCGCGAACTCGGTCTTCAGAAAGGGGACCGGATGGTCATATTCGGTGAGAACTCCTTTGAGTGGGCCTTGGCAGACTGGGCCGCTCAGAATGTGGGGGTCGTGACGGTTCCCATTTATCCGTCATTGCCGCCTGATCAAGCTCAGTACATCGCGCAGGACTCGGGGGCAAAGGTGGCCCTATGTGGAGTGGCAGAGCTGGTGAAACGGCTCGAAGGTCTATCGGGCATTCAGACTTATCTCTTGAGCGAGATTGCCGCCCGGGCGGAGGTCACTACGCCGGACGCCGATTGGCAGCAGAGCCAGCTTGATCAAGTGAAGATGGATGACTTGGCGACTATCATCTATACCAGTGGGACCACAGGAAACCCCAAGGGCGTAATCTTAACGCACCACAA
>JADLGZ010000195.1 GCA_020849075.1 Fimbriimonadaceae bacterium
GCGTTCTGGCCACCGCAAGCGGTTCAACGTCAATCGCGACCACCTGCTTTCCGCCTTTCTTCCCGATACCCATGATCGTGTCTACGGCTGACTGCGCGGCAATCGCCATGATGACGTCCATGTTCTGTGCATTCGGGTCAGTTGGCTCAAAGGCAGCGTAGTCGCTTTGCACCGTCAATTCAGCAAAGGGCTGGTTCCGGCTAATCTCCCACTCCATGTGTTGCTTGAGCTCAGACTCACTCATCTTGGGCACTTCAAGGGTGCGCACAAGAATCGCGGCTTGCCCGGCAATGGACACGACCGCATTGGAGACGGAGACACCGGACTTCTGGCATAGATCCTTGACGACCGCACCAATTGTTTCGGTGTCATAGACACCGTTTTGGTCTACCAAGCCCTCAGGAGTCGGCGCGATGCCCAGCGCATTGATGACGTATTCACGCCCTCGGCTGGCGATTTCGGCCACCTTGATATTTTGGCTACCGATGTCAATCCCCACCACGCTTCCGTATTTCTTCGCTTTCTTAGCCATTCGTGTGGTCCGCTGAATCTTAGCACCGCCCGTCAAGCCACGTCAACGACCCCTCGCTTGAAATGCGGTGAACTACAAATGGACGGGGTTAACCGGCAAGAAGGTTCGGCCCCTCATAACGAAGAATTACCGGGCAAAGAGCCTGAGCAAAGCCCACCAATGATGACCACCGACTGGCCGCGAGGGAGGCTCAGGTCTCAGGGCCTCCAAGCGCTATTAGCCCCGAACCAAGTGGGTTCGGGGCTTGAGTCGATTCTAGTTACCGGCATTCGGTGTGAACCGCGGGGCAACCGTCTGGAAGAACACGTCCGAGCCGCCAGCCCGCGTACTAGACCAGAACATCCAGATCAGCCCAGGGCGCCCGTTCACAGGGAAGGTTCTTGAACCAAGCATATCCAAGGCCATGGACACGGCCGATTCGTTCGAAACCTGCTCAATTGGAATGGCAGTTTCCGACAGTTCCTCAACGAGTTCAACGGGTACATCCGAAACGGTTTGGCCACCCATCGGCGTTCCGTCTCGGTCAACGGCATTGTATGTCACGTTGATCCTTCTGCCCTCGGCGCCTGGAGCGAAGTAGATGACGCCCGCAGCGGGATCCACCTGATATGGACCGCTATAGCCGTCGGTAAACGTTACGCTCAGGCTCGTAATTGAACCATTCTGATTGAGCTGTACCGCTCGAGGCAACCGTGCTCCAACCCGCATCGTCATCATGTGCGGACGACTTGACTGGCTGTCGCGAGCCGCCGTCTTGCCATAGGTCACGATCCACCGGTTCGGAAAAACGTTGCCACTAGTGATAGCCGCCCCGCCCGGGTTAAACCAGTAGTTGAAGTCCTGGCTGGACCGGTTGTCAAAGGCAATGTTGGCGGCGCGGTGGTTCACGTCACTATTTGCACTCACGCGTAGAGAACGCGGCATATAACGAATATACAAGCGATTCGTACGTGGCACCAAGGCACCCGACAGCCGGACTGAGCCATTGGCAAGGTCTATGTAGGCCTTACCCCCAAGGGTGGTGTCGTAACTGACAATCGCCGATCCATCAGCCTGCTTGCGTGACCCAGGAACGAGAATGCTCTGGTAGGACTGAGCGGTCCCCGTGACCACCAGTTGCTGGAGGTCTAGGCTATTGGCTCCGTTAAAATTAGACTCAAGGTCGGCACCGTTGGACCAATAGATTTGTGAGCTTGCGTCGTATGACAGTTTGTCAAAGAGGGCGCTACCACCGCGCATGAACGGAACCGGGTCCGCACTTCTTGGGGCCGCGCCATTGGCGGGCAAGCGCACCATGTAGACCTCTGGCTGAGCTCGACCGCGCAACCGCCCAGTAAAGACCAGTTCGATCAACTCCCGACCCTGAATCCTGGGAGAAGTATTCAGCCGGAGCGTCGCCGACGGAGAGTTCACGGATTCAAAGCCGTCCCCAGTTCGCAAACGATTGACCGGCCCTGTGCCTCCGCGTCGAGATGCGCCAGAGGGAACCCATTGAGTGCCATTGTAAGTGCTGAAGAATATCTGCGTAGAGCCACTAGCCGTGACGGGGTAAAACACCGTCGCCACGTTCCCAAGCTGAACGAGGGACGGCTTCCCGAGCCGGGCTTGAATATCTGGCACTTCCGTAGCAAAATTGAGGGCAACCGGCGGAATGGCCGTTACGGCGCCACCTCGCATAGCCAGGCGGCTGAGTAAGAGTCGGCTCTCACGCCTTCGCTCACCACCAGGGACTTCTCGCATGGCTTCACCCGTGAAGGCCATGTACATGGCACTCCTCTCCACATTGCCCTGTGCTCCCCATCCAGGAATCGGATCAAAGAACCCAAACGACGGGAAAACAGGATTTGTGTACTGAGCGCTATTAGGGACCAACTCGGCAAACGGGAATCCAAAGATTTGATCCGTTGGTGTAATCGGGAAGGCCGCTGTGCCCGGGTTGAACCACTTGTCTGTCGCCGGATTACCAGTCGCAAGATTGGGGCTCCATTGGTCAAGGTCCGCCATTGGACTCCAATTGGCCACGGGAGTAGTACCACCACCGGTGAGTGTGAAGAAATAGATTCTCCACTGCGGCAACCCACCTGCATCTGTTTCTGGCTTCATCCCAGGAACGATATTTGGCGCGCCATTCAAGAGCCGGTCTGACGAGATCGCAACGAGCAATGATCCATCACCAATTCGTGTCGCGGCCGGAGTCTGGTTCGAGTACTGGAAGTTCGGACCAACGGGAATATTGTCCGCCATTGGCGCTGCTTTACCGGTCGTGCTCGTTGTTAGTCGAGTTTCTCGCACCATGAACAGCAGGTTCATCGGAGAGTCCGTGTAGGGCTCGAAGATGTCAAGTCCGTTCACGACGGCGCGATTTAGGGTCGGATAGGCCGGACTGGGGCCCGCCAAGATTGCATCTTCGAAGATGTAAATGCTGTTCTGGTAACGACCAACGGGTGTACCAATCGGAACCGAGACCGCAACCTTTGGATCTTTAATTGACTCGTCGTAGTCGTTTGCATTCGCGAAATCGCCAATATCAAGAAGGTGCCCGTCAAGGACTTCCAAGTTGGCATTGGCGCGCCGACGTGGATTCACGCTGAGTCGCGTGGGTTCACCATCGTCTGGCCGAGCTTTCTGAAGGATAACCCGATCGCCCATGCTTGGACGTCCTGCCAAAGTAATTGCTGCAAAGAACGGATCCAAATCTGAGTGCAGGTGCAACCGTCCGTCCAGCCGAGCTCTAGAATTGAGAGCTGGAGCCGCTAGGGGGACGACTTGCGACGTTGGCAACTCAATCTCTTTTGCCATTCGAACGTTCAAGAGATTCACATTCCCCTCGTTAAAAAGGGAGAACCGTTGGAAGAACGGATAGCGTGATTGGTTATGGATCCGACCGTCAAGCATGCTGTAGCCAGGCGTGTTCCAAGGGGCAGAGGGTAAATAGCCGCCGCCACCCGTGATTGAGCCAAGATCCACCGTTGGCGTACCCAGGACGGGACGCTCATCCACCACGATCCCAGCGCTTAAGTTGAACTGGCGATAGGGCTCCGAGATTTGGTTACCAACAACTTGGCGACCAGGAGCACCCGCGTCTACATAGACGAATTGAGCACCTCGGTATTGGTCCGTGGTTGGCGGTTGGAATCTCGGCACGCTGACCTCGAAATCGAAGGCCGTGTTCTGCATGGTCCGATTGAGGAACTGGTTGTACTGGGTCTGGTCCGTACGATAGGTCGTCAGGTCGGCTTGCGTGTAGGTTGGCGGGATCAAGACCACGCCTTGGAACAAGGGATTCTCAACCTGGCCGTATTGCTCCTTGGATACCGTCATTCGATCCCGTCGGATATCGGGATAGTCCAAGCTCACATTCGTGCCTGGGCTACCGGGCAGGTCTTCAAGCCCAAAGTAGACCACTGGGTCTAGCGGCTTGATCGGGTTGCCTAGGAAGCTCAGATTGCTGAGCTCCATGCGAACTCCCGAAAGGCCCCGCTGACCACCAAAAATGAGGGCCATCAGACTACGGTCATAAACATTGAGGCGCGTTAGACCCGTGGTTCCGTGCGATAGCAGGTCCGCGCTACCACTGAGTTCTGGTCGGAATCGCTGAACCATTGTGGTGAGCTTTGATGCCGGCGTCCCATTGATGATATTATCGGCGTCAGCGGGGGAAAGAGCCGTACCGACCTGTGTTCCCGGGTTCTGAGGCACTCCCGTCAGCTGGATCGCCAGAGGATTCGCTAGCGAAACCGTTGCACCGGGCCTAAACTGCAGCGCCGGAATCGTGCGATTCGCTCCATTGCCGTTGGGGTTACCAGCTCCGGCAAGGGCCCGCACCGTAATCGTTGACGTACCCGGAACAAGGGCATTCTGCCCAATCCCAATGAAGGAGAAGCTTGCCA
>JADLGZ010000196.1 GCA_020849075.1 Fimbriimonadaceae bacterium
AGTTGGTCGAGGATTCGACGCTTGCCTTCCAAGTCTTCCTTGGGTTCCGGTGCCGATGGCAAATCCAGGGCAACCAGAAGTTGATCCAATCGATTTCGAACCGTCGGGTAACTCAAGCCCATCTCCTTCTCTACGGAGCTAAGAATGCCCCGACAGCGTAGGAATGTCTCAAGGAAGTGACTTTGCTCGTCCGTGAGCCTGGCAAAACGGGGAACGGCAAATCGGCCCCGGAGGCTAATACCGCTCTCTTCCGAGGTCAGTTCCGTTACGATCATGGGCTGCCCCGTAATCGGATCAAAGGCGGGTAGCCGGTGCATCGGCTGAGACTTCATACCCTTGAATTACGGAGATGCCCGGCGCGGGGTTGCTCCCATTTTCAACTCGGTGACCAGCTAGAATATTCCCATGGAACTCTATCTCCTCAGCAATAGCCGGATGAAGAACGAGCTGCCTTTTGCTTGGGCTAAGGCCAAGTTACTGTCGGAGTGGGACGGGCGGATCAAGACCGTCGCTCTCGTTCCCTTCGCGGGCGTGGGCTTAGGATGGGATGAGTATGTGGATTGGGTCGCCGAAGCCTTTGCCCCCCAAAACATCAAGATCACGGGCGTCCATCAAGACGACACGGCCGTGGATACTGCAGATGCCATCTTCGTAGGCGGTGGCAATACATTTCACCTTACCTATCACCTGCACAAGACCGGCCTCATGGATCGCATCGGAGCATTGGTCCGAAATGGAAAGCCCTACATGGGCTGGAGTGCCGGGGCAAATGTGGCGGCCCCAACTTTGCGGACCACGAACGATATGCCAATCGTTGAGCCCGCTTCGTTCAATACGTTTGGGTTCGTCCAATTTCAACTAAATCCGCACTATACGAACTACGTCAGCCCCGACCACGGAGGCGAGACTCGAGACCAACGTCTAAATGAGTTCATACTCGCCAATCCAGACCAAAAAGTCGTGGGACTGCCCGAAGGATCCATGCTGATCGCCCGCAATACACGAATCCAATCATGGGGAAAGGGACCAATTCGCATCTTTGACTCGCAATCACCCGAGGGCCGGGATGAGCCTACGTTCTCGCTAGGCTGAGCGATTGACAAGCCGCGACCGCCTTTTCAATTTCTTCGGGCGTTGTCAGCAGGTCCGGCCCGAAGCGCACAATCCCTTGGCGAGCATCCACATTGATACCCTGCTCCTTCAGCGCCGCAACAATATCGACCGATTCAGCGGAAGGAAGTAAGCAGAACCCTCCCCACTCTGCCTCATTCTGCGGGTCAAATCCGCCTAGTGGAGCAAGCCCCTCACGCAAAGCCCGGAGCCGCTCCAATGTGAGCCGCCGAATCTCGGCAACTCCTACTTCAAGGGTGAACTCAAGACCACTCCTAGCCTGGAATAGCGGCAGCGGTGAGGGAGTACTTTCCCACCAGCCCTTGCCGCCCTCCGCTCGCTGGTCCTCCTTCAAGAAGTCAAAGGTTCTCGCCTTCGCAAACCATCCCGTATCCAAAGTCTGCATGTTCAGATTTCGTGGGTGGACCACCAACCAACATGCGCCGGGACCACCCCGTAAGTACTTGTAAGAACCGCCTGCGACAAAATCCGCGTCCGGATAGCCCCACGTGAAAACCCCTGCAGCGTGGTACGAATCTAGGAACACCTTCGCGCCCACTTCGTGAGCCTTCTTAATAATCTCTTTCACCCCCGGCACGACCTGACCAGTGGTGAAAATGACCAAGCTGATGATCACCAGCCCTACCCCCGGGACGATGCGGTCTAGGAAGTCTTCGGCAACGAACTTGGGAATGCCCGACTCTGCCCCCGAAGGCTCGACCCAGTCCACGGCCACGAGGCTTCGGCGTTCGTACTCCCGCAAGATAAAGTCTACGCTGTCAAACTCACTCGAGCTGGTCACCACGCGCACCGGGGTCGGAAGGGCGTTCAAAACGGCTCGGAGGCCTTGCCCAACACTATTCTTGTGCACCACGGCCCCGCTCATTCCGGTTAGGGCAAGAATATTCCGCTCAAACCGTTCAAACTCCGCCATCCACAATTGCCAAGCAGAATCCATCCCCCTGACCCAAGCATCCAGCCCTTCCTGGACATCATGAGACATCTGATCAAGGGGCCTCCCTAGGGAGTGATTGGCAAGATAGGTCTCGGGCCGTGCAAGAACCCGCGAAAACCGACTTCGTAAGTCGTTCAAGAGCCGATCTCCGTTCTTACATCCCATAGTTCGGGGAAGAGCCGAGTATCCAAGGCAGCCCGCAAAAACTTTACGCCACTCGATCCTCCGGTGCCCGTCTTGAATCCAATGATTCGCTCCACCGTCTTCATGTGGCGGAAGCGCCAGAGCAGGAATTGCTCCTCGACGTCCACGAGCTTTTCGCACATCTCGTAGGGGCCCCAATAATCCGTTGGATTGTCGTAGATCAATTTGAAGACCCGAGTAACCTCGCTATTGACTTCGTACGGTTTTGACCAATCACGATCCAAGGATGAGTTGGGAATGGCAAAGCCTTGCCGATGCAAGTGAGCCAAGAACTCGTCATATAGAGAACGTGAATTGAGGGCGTTCGAAAGGATCGTTTGAATTTCCGGGCGATGGCTAAAGACCCCCACCGCCTGAGCATCCTTATTGCCCAGCAGGAACTCAATCAAGCGGTAATGCGCACTCTGAAACCCGCTTGACCGGCCCAAAACAGCCCGGAACTGAGCATATTCTGACGGGGTCAATGTCTCCAGCACCGCCCACTGTTCAAACAGCATGCGCTGGATATGCTTCACTCGCGCAAGGATCTTGAAGCAGGGCTCAAGCTCATCTTGCTGGACATGGTGGAGGGCAGCCCGCAGCTCGTGAACGCATAGCTTCATCCAGAGTTCAGATGTCTGATGCTGAATGATGAACAGCATCTCATCGTGGTGTTCGCTCAGGGGTTTCTGAGCCGCGAAGATCAGGTCCAGTTGCAGATACCCGCCATAGTCCATCCGCTCCGTGAAGTCGGTATGGATCGTTGTCTCGTACGGCCTCGTTGCCATGAGGCTATTGTACTGGCCCGAGGCGCAACCTGCGTAAAGTTCGATACCAATAACGTTTCCCAGGATTCCCTAACAAAATCAGTCGTTTTGCTTCGTCTTCGTTTACAATACGATCATGAAGCGAGCCTTTACGCTCATTGAACTCTTGGTGGTTATCGCGATCATCGCCATCTTGGCGGCGATCCTTTTCCCGGTCTTTGCCCAAGCACGCGAAGCGGCCAAAAAAACCCAATGCCTCAGTAATGCCAAGCAAATTGGGTTGGCAACTATGATGTATGTGAACGACAATGAAGACTGCTACCCGGCTTGGGCTGCAAAGCAGCCGCCGATCAACGGAGGCAACACGAACTTCACCGCCCCTGATGCCCAGATCATGCCGTACGTGAAGAACAACCATATCTTCACCTGTCCGATCGACAACACCCCGCGTATGAGTCCAAACTCTGTTCTCTTCCAAGATGGCAAGTACAGAACGATGGCAATCAAGAGATCCTATCAGTACACCGGAAACATTAACACCGTTGAAAAGAATGGCTTTGATCGAAATACTGGTGTCAATGAGTGGGTCGGCGTAACCCCCGGCGACTGGATCTACCGAGGCCGAAACGGAAGCGAATTGGATGAGCCTGCAAGCACGATCCCTTGGCTTGAAGTTTGGCCGATCACCCAAAACGACCCCTACGTCGGAGGAATCTGGGGATCAGGGTTCATTGACTGCGACGTTTACAAGCTTGCCGGAAGGAAATACCCTTCCACCAGTCCAGCCGATAGCCTTCCGCCGGGTTGCACGTCCACTAATCTCTTGAGCGCCAAAGTGACCATCGGGCACATGCGAACTCAAACCGTGACGATCTTCTCCGATGGTCACGCCAAAGCTCTTCTTTGGGGCGAGCTACGCAAGAACGATTTCTTCCTGTTCAAATCCAAGAAGCCAACTCAAGTGTTTAATCCCTGAGGTCAGCTACTTCAGTAGTTTCGCAAACTGCTCACGGAACTTGGCGACCTTGGGCGACACGACGTAGCTACAATAGCCGGCGTTCATCTTCGCCCGCTCGGCATCGCTCGCCTTTTCGAACTTCGCATAGTAGTTCTGGTGATAGTTCTCGGCGCGGGTGAATGGCCCCAAGGGTTCTATGGTCGTCACCACCTTACCGGGGAAGAGCTTTTCACTGATAATCTCGTCCTTGATCCGCTGGGCAAGCTTCTTTTCTTCATCGCTCCGGTAGAAGATGGCCGAGCGGTACTGAGTCCCCACATCCGGCCCCTGACGGTTTAGCTGGGTGGGATCATGGGACACGAAGAAGATGCGCAAAAGGTCAGCCTTTTGGATAACGCCAGGGTCAAAGGTCACCTCGACTACTTCCGCATGTCCGGTGGTGCCCGAGCTCACCTGCTCGTACGTAGGGTTGGGCGTCTTGCCCCCCGCATACCCGCTTACCACCTCGCTCACGCCCTTCAACAGTTCCATCTGGCCCTCGATGCACCAGAAGCATCCCGCGGCAACGTAAAGCTTCTCGGTCTTGCCAGTGGACTGGCCTGGTTGAGTCGGGAGATTTGTTGGCATCTTGTGATCTTGTTCGTGGGCGCAGGCGAACAGGCTAAGGCCCACAAAGCCAATCAACACAGTTGGCATCCGCATACAATGAACTATACGAATCTTAGATGGTTCCTGCGCCATTCTCAGGCAAAGTGACCGCCTTGGTTATACTTCACGACATGCCGCGCCGATTCGCTGCCACGGATATTGGGAGCAACACGGTTCATCTTCTCATCGGCGAAGTGACCAACCGTGGCTCAATCCGCCGCATCATCAATATCAGTGAATGGCTTTCGCTGGGCGAAATCGTGGGCAAAACGGGAAAGATCCCCAGCCTTGACAGTGCGCATCTCATCGAAACCCTCCGGCGTTACAAGCGAATCTGCGATGACGCCGGCGTTGAGCGATTCTATGCATTTGCAACCGAGGCGATGCGCGTCGCCGAGAATCACAGCAAGTTGATCGCCGACATCAAGAAGGACCTAGGAATCAAGGTTGATCTGATCACGGCCCGACGCGAGACCGAACTGAGTTTGCAAGGTGCGAGTCTTGATACACCGTTACAAGGGGCAACAATCTTTGTTGAAGTGGGTGGCGGCAGTGTCCAAATCGCCCTATGCCAAGAGCAGGAAATTACCTATCAAGCCTCGCTACCCATCGGCACGGGCCGCCTCCTAGCCAGCACGGGCCTGATCCA
>JADLGZ010000197.1 GCA_020849075.1 Fimbriimonadaceae bacterium
CAAAAGTGTAAGGATTGGCAAGCATGGCGGAGCAAGGCGAAAAGACGGGTCAGGCCGAAGGGACTGAAGCAAAAGGGAAGAAGGGCAAGGGGAAGTTGATCATTGTTGGGGCCTTGTGCCTCGCGCTTGCTGGAGGTGGCTACTTCGGGATGGCGGCGAGCAAGAAGGGCCCCGAAAAGCCGACGGGCCCAGAACTTGGGGATATGGTGGAGTTGACCCCCGAGTTCATTGTCAATTTGCGCGAGCGAGACATCTTCTTACGGGCTTCTATCTCGTTCCAGCTTGACAAGAATAGCGACGTTCACCTTGGGGCAGACGGCGGGGGGCACGGGGGAGCCTCCGCGCCGTCCCCCGAAATGACGGCCTTGCGGGATGCGATTACCGAGCGGCTGAGTAGCTTAAGTGTCAATGATCTCCGCAAAGGAGACTTCTACGCGAGACTTCGACGGGTCTTAGCCGATGATGCCAATCGTGTTCTGGGACTCCTCAGTCACGACAAGCCCGATAAGGAAGGTAAGGCGGAGAAGGACCACGAAGAGGGTAAGGGCGAGAAGGAAGAAGTGGCTGAGCATCACAAAGGAAAGGCTGACCTGACTACTGTGACGGTTGATCCATCGAAGCTCGAGCATCCCGACTGGGACAGCGAATCGGGGCCAATTCTGAAGGTTTACATTACGAGCTTCGCGACCCAGCACGAGTAAGCCATTAGAGCCGCACGGTCTGTCTCGTTTGGCAACTTTCGATGGCGGCGCGAGCAATTTGAACTGCGCGCAGGCCGTCAAGGGCCGTCACTGGAGCGGGACGTTTCCCCGTCACGGTTTCCACAAAGGCCCGTCCCTGATTGTAGTAGGGGTCATCGCTCGGTAGCAAAGGTGATTCCACCTGTGACCCTTCTTCGTTGTGACGCCGTAGCGTTGCAGTCTTGCGGGAATCGAACTCGATCATGCCTTCATCGCCGCAGACTTCAAGGGTTGTGCGGAAACCGCTGGGGTCGAGCCAAGTGGCCTCGACATGAGCGATGGCACCCGAGTCGAATTGAAGAGTAGTGAGGGCGTAGTCGCCGGGCTTGCCCGCGAGGGCTTGGGGATTGGTCAGGCGGACCGAGCGGGCGGAGACCGACTTAACTTCGCCAAGCGTCCAGCGGAGCCAATCGAAGTCGTGGACAGCAAGGTCAAGGAGCACGCCACCCGACCGAGAAGCATCCTGGAACCAGCCGGCGCTACCGACTGGAGCTTTGCCCCCACGTCGCGTGCGAGCGGTCACCGGGTTGCCCACGGCACCATTTGCGACCAGTTCATGGGCGTGTTTGAAGTCGGCAAAGTATCGGACTACTTGGGCGGGCATCAGGGTGACCCCGGCTTTGTCGGCGGCCGTCATCATCTGGTCACATTGGGCGACATCAATAGCCATGGGTTTTTCGCAGAGAACATGGCGACCGGCGGCGATAGCTTGGAGGGCCGTGGCGTGGTGGGCATCCGTGGGTAGGCAAATATCTACAGCGTCGGCCCAGTTGAGCAACTCTTCGTAGCTCGCCGCTGGTTTCAGGCCATGGGACTTGGCAAAGGTATCGCGGCGTTCGGGGTCGAGCTCAAAGAACTGGAGCTCGACGTCTGGCATATTCTTCCAGTGCCTAGTGTGGACATTACCCATCCCGCCCGCGCCGACAACCCCGATCCGTAGCATTTGAGAGGAAGTTTACCGGGCGGGAAGGTTTTGGACAGTAGGCAGTGGTTGACGAGTGATACGTTTGTCTACTAATGAATCGTATCGCATGACAACGACGCAACATCACCTTCATCGCCGGGCGGCGGCAGCGGGGCCGGGTTACCTTGGTGCCCGGGCCCACCTAAGCCTTCAGAATCGCCAAGGGCTTCTTCGGGAGTTCAAAGAAGCGGGCCAAGACCCGCCAGACTACTTAGAGAATCCTCACGAGTGGATTGAGCGGGAAGCCAAGCTCTTTGAGGCGGGGGACTTCCCGGACAAGGGGGTCACGATTACGCCGGCGGACTTGAGCGCGATGGAAGCGCAGTTTGACCTGCCGGTCCCCGTGCTAATTGAACACGCGCAGAACCCATTGGAGTTGGGTTACCTCACGGCAGTTCGGGCGGATGGTGATGAACTCTTCGGCACCATTGCTTTGACGCCGGAGGCGGATGCGCTCATTCGGCGATGTGGAGCGAAGTCTCTTTCTCTCGGTTTGACTTCGGACCTCAAGGCGATCAAGGAGGTGAGTTTGGTCCAGAATCCGCGGATCAGCGATGCCCAACTCTTTCGGTCGGGGCACCTCCTACGCCCCATGAGTGGGGAAGCTCATGCTAGCAAGTGTGTTCAGGAAGGGCGGCTTCTTCCTAGTCAGGCGCCGTTTGTTCGGGCACTTTTGGAGTGTCCGAAGTCGGTTGACTTCGATGGTTCTATGCGTCCGGTGCGGGAGCTAGTGATGGAGTTTTTGGACCGGATGCCGCTCTTGAAACTCTATGGCGCGCTGGTTCCCAGCCATCCAGAGCCTTGCACCCTCACCAATGAAGAACTCGAGTTCTACGGACGCTATTTTCCTGGGCTCAAGCCCGAAGACATTCTCCAACACAGATAAACCATGGCAGCACTTAGCAAACCCTTTGAATCTCTTGAACGGCCCGGCATTGTGGTCTCCACCAAAATCTCGAATGTCCAGATCTGGAAGGGCGCCCTATTGGGTGTCAATGCCAGCGGCTTTGCGGTGCCAATGGCGCACGGAACGGCGAACTTGAAATTTATTGGCATCGCCTGCGAGTCGGTAAACAATGCTGCCGGTAGCGCGGGCGGTAAGTCGGTCAATGTCACGAAGGCCGGTTCATTCGTGCTGACCCCGAACAGCGGCTATTCACCGAGCCAGGCGGATATTGGTGCCGAGGTGTATGCCGTCAACGATAACCAAGTCCAGGTCAGTACAACTGGCCTGACTTCGGCATACAAGATCGGGACGATAGCCGCCCTTGAAACGACCTCTCTGGGCTCCAACGGAGTCCGCGTCCGCATTGACCGCTACACCTACTAAACCATGGCACTTACCCGAAGCGATATTCCTGAACTCATGCTCGCTGGTCTCAAGACCGAGTTTGACCTTGCCTACCGTGCTCAAGTGAGCAATAGCGCGGTTGAACAGATCGCGACCGTGATCTCCACCACGTTGCCCGTGCAGAAGTACGGCTGGCTGGGTTTTTCTCCGCCGATGCGAGAGTTCATTGACGAGCGACAACCGGTCGGGCTCTCTTCTCAGGCGACTTCGATCGAGGATAAGGTGTTTGAATCCACGTTGGCGGTTCAGCGCAAGGCGATTGAAGATGATCAGTTTGACTTGATCCGGTTGCGGATCCAAGAGATGGCGTCCCGAGTCGCCCTCCACCGGCACCAAATGGTGATCGAATCCTTGGCGCAAGGAGATTCCGGGGTCATTTATGACGGCAATGCCTTCTTGGCGGAGCGGACGGTGGGCGTCAATACCTTTAGCAATATTTCGACCGATACGCTGGATGGCACAGCGATCCGTGATGCCGTGAGTGCGATGATGAGCGTTCGGGACGAGACAAATACGCCCATGGGGGTCACGCCGGACACCTTAGTTGTAGGCCCGGACTTGATGTGGACAGCGATGGAGCTGGTACAGAGCCCGGTTGTGGTTTCGGCGGATGCGAGGCCGAGCTATCTGAATGTCTTCCAGGGCAAGCTCAAGGTGGTTGTATCGCCATTCCTGACGGGATCACATGCCGCCAAGTGGTTTGTGCTGGACACCAGCCGCCCGGTTCGCCCGATCATCATGCAGCAACGGAGTGATG
>JADLGZ010000198.1 GCA_020849075.1 Fimbriimonadaceae bacterium
AATACCGCGAACATGATTTCTACGAGATAACCCTTCCGTCCGGTCGCAAGGTAACACCTGCTCAAGGCCGCTCGTGGAGTGTCCCAAAGGCGACATTTCAAGCATTGGTCGAAGACCAGCGGATATGGTTTGGCCCTACCGGCGACTCGATGCCGCGGCGGAAGAGATTCCTCTCCGAAGTAAAGGAAAGTATTACGCCAACATCGTTCTGGGGAAAAGAGTGCGGAGATAATGCGAAGGCCACTCGCGACCTAAATCGTATCTTCTCGGATCGAGCAAATACGTTCAGTACACCAAAGCCATTCGACCTAATTCAAAAGGTCATTCTCACGTGCACCGATGAGCATGCGCTCATATTGGACTCTTTCGCTGGATCTGGTACCACCGGACACGCTGTCCTTGGAACAGGGCCCAATAACGGAGGCAGCCGAAAATTCATCCTCGTCGAGATGGAGGATTATGCCGACACCCTGACCGCTGAGCGCGTGCGGAGGGTGATCAACGGCTACCCCTACCAAGGCACCCAGCGCGAGACGCTTTACGAGAAAAAACTGACGTGGACCGAAGTCCGCAAGGGCGACGCGCTGAAGCAAGAGGCCCTCGACGCCAAGGCGTTGCACGAAGGCGATTACGACAGCATCGAGACCAAGGTGGAGGATGGCGTCCTCAAAGTCATCGGCGTGCGGAACGTGAAAGAGCAAGCGCTGGGGCTGGGCGGTTCATTCACCTACTGCGAACTGGGCCGCCCGATCGAACTGGACAAACTCCTCTCGGGTGGAGCACTTCCCGATCGCGAGGCAGTAGCCGATTACATCATCTATCTGGCGGGGCTGGACAAGAACAAGTTGGAGCACCGCAAGATGCCCGACGACGTGAAGGACACTTACCTGGGCACCGCCGACGGGATGCACATCTGGCTTCTGTATCGTCCTGATAAGAAGTATTTGTCGAGCGCCGACTCGGCCCTCACCCTCGAAGTCGCACGCGCGATCAACGCCAGCGACAAGCAGGGGCGGCACCGGGTTTACAGCCCAGCCAAGTACGTGGGAACCAAGCGCCTTCGGGATGAGAAGATTGAGATTGAGCACGTCCCGCTCCCTCTCGCCCTGTTCCGCGGGCACACCGAGTAAGTCATGCAAGCCAAGGAATTCCAGAAGGATGCCATCGAGACGGTGGACAAGTACCTTGGCGTTTTGCGTGAAGAGTTGACCAATTGGCATATCGCGCAGGACTTCATTAAGCAGAATCCCAGCGTCGGCATGGTAGCGCCCGACTTCACAGACGCCGCTTGGAAACGCCTCCGCGAAGACGGGACGATCAAGAGTGTTCGCCCCTTTAGCCCGCGAAAAACCGGAACCGGCGAGCCGGTGCCGAACTTCACCCTGAAGGTGCCCACGGGTGGTGGCAAGACCTACCTGGGCGTGCGCACCGTGGAGCGCATCCTCGATCAGTACTTGGATACGAACGGCGAGAAATTGGTGCTTTGGATCGTGCCCAGTGAGGCGATTTACACCCAAACCAAGGGTGCCTTGATGGATCAGGAAAGCCCGTTGCGGAAGCTACTCAATGTGGCAAGCGGCAATCGGGTGCAGGTTCTTGAAAAAGATTCGCCCATCAATCGGGGTGACCTGAAGGCAAACCTGACCATCCTCTTGCTCATGCTGCCATCGGCCAATCGGCAGGATGCGGTGAACAAGTTGAAGATGTTCCAGGATCGCGGGAATGTCAATGGGTTCTTGCCTGATGAGGATGACCGGCTAGCCCATGAGGCACTAAAGGCCGAGATTCCCAACCTCGACACGGTTGATATTGCCTCCGTGTTCGCCGAAGGAGAGGGGGATGAGAAGCAAGTGGGATTGGTTCGGGCGAGCCTTGGCAATGCCTTGCGCCTGGTACGGCCCGTGATCGTGCTGGACGAGGGCCATAAGGGCTTTAGCCCATTGGCGCACCAGACCCTTTATGGATTCAACCCGCGAATTGTGGTGGAGCTGACGGCGACGCCAAAGGATGCGAGGGCCACGACGGCAAACCCGACGCCACGAATGGCGAACATTCTAGTCGAAATCAGTGGCAAGCAGCTTTGGGACGAAGACATGATCAAGCAGCCGCTGGTGGGCAAAGTAAGCGCAGATAACGACCCATATTCTGCGCTTGGTGAAGCTTGGCAGAAGGTTGAAGAGCTGCAGATGGAGGCGGAGGCGTTTCATGCGAACGGAGGGGATTACATTCGCCCGATCCTACTGGTGCAGGTCGAGCGCACAGGTGCTGACCAAGTTGGTGGCGACGAGATTCACGCTGAGCATGTCCGTCAATGGTTCTTAAATCGCGGGGTGCCGGAAGAGGCAGTCAAGGTCAAGACAAGCGAGCAGAACGACCTCGCCGAGTTCCCACCCGGCGACTTGATGAAGCCGGGTAACCCGACGCGGGTGATCATTACCAAGGCCGCCCTGCAAGAAGGCTGGGACTGCCCATTCGCCTATGTGCTTTGCGCGTTGGCGGCAAACCGAAACGCTGCGGCGATGACGCAGTTGATTGGTCGTATTCTACGGCAACCCTACGTGAAGCGAACTGGGGTTGAAGCCCTGGACCAGTGCTACGTGTTTACTAACCGTGCAGAGACAAAGACGGTAACCGACGCGGTCCAGAGGGGGCTTGAGGAGGCTGGCATGGGCGACCTGGTCGCGCAGTTTTCGGATGGCCAATCTAAGACGACCAGCGAACTCCGGCGCGAGCGCCGTGAGGCGTTTCAGGGGCGAGACTACTACCTGCCCGAAGTCATGGTCCACGAAGGGGGTGACACATTGCGACACCTAGACTGGGAGGCCGATATCTTGGGTCGAATTGATTGGGAGAACCTCTCACTTCGGCTTGCAAAGGGCGATATCACGACCGCGACGGCAGAAAAGTACGGCATGGTTTTCAAGAAAACCGTAGAAGACTTGCCTTGGGCACGGGTGGAAATGGTTGAGGCCGGCAAGGTTGTCCGTGAGTTCGACTTTGACTTTGCGATCCGCAATTTATTGGATGACATTCCGAATGCTTGGGTTGCTTACGACGTGTTGTCAAGCTATTTAGACTTTTTACGAGCAGACGGATGGACCGATGAGCAATTTGGCCTTCAGCAGGCTTACGTTCTGAATACGTTGACCGGGCGAGTAAGAGAGGCGATTGACAAGGCGGCGAAGAAGGTATTCGAGGACGATCTAGCCTCGAATCGAATCGTGTTTCGCCTCTCGCCATACACAGGCTGGGAAGTGCCTCCCAGTGAGTTGGTGTCTATCACACCGGGCGAACGCAAGCTTCGCGATGGCCTGGACAATGACTTAGAAAAGTCACTAATGGTGCCGATCTTCGAAAAGGAATTCAACAACCTCGAGAAACCGGTTGCTGTCTTCCTTGATGGCCACGAAGCGGTCCTTTGGTGGTATCGGAATGCGGTTCGCGGCAAAGCTTACGGCTTGCAAGGTTGGCGCCGAAAGCGGGTGTATCCTGACTTTATCATCGCGAAGGAATCGGATGGAAAGATCGAGCATTGGGTTGTGATCGAGACCAAGGGCGACCAGTTAGCCGGCAACCTGGATACTGAGTACAAAGAGAATCTTTTGGAGGTCTTGACCGATACCGCGGAACGGCAAACCAAGTTGGAGATCGGTCAACTCGTCATGTTTGACGACGCGCCGTCATACGATGCTGCTGTTGTAGTTGAGACGAGTTGGAAAGAACGCACCAGCAAGCTTCTCAACAAGCCTTGAACGGTGGGTTTTTGAACCTACTGTACAACTTTTTGCAAATTACCCTAAAGCAACTGTGCCACTGTGCCAAAGATAGCATTGAGCCTGGTGTGTGCGGCATGCCGCAAATCTAAGCCGGGCCGGGAAAAATAACAAAAAAGAAACAGTGGCAACACTAAAGCTATCTGGCTTCCTGAAGGGAGTCAGCGGGAAGGCCGGTAACGCGGTCTACCGTATCACCAAAAACGGCACGGAGCTTAGCGACCGGCCGATCGTCAATATTA
>JADLGZ010000199.1 GCA_020849075.1 Fimbriimonadaceae bacterium
CGGCTAATCGTCGTCGCTCATGGTCTCATTCAGACCCCACGGATTGCCCTTCCGGATCGCTTGCGACAAATCCACGAGCAAACACTCGGTTTGATTGATCAGTACAAGCCCAATTGCATCGCCACGGAGCGCCTCCTCTTCACCGCAAACAAGACAACCGCGATGGATGTCAGTAAGGCGCTAGGAACCATTTTGCTCGCGGCGAGTCAGCGGGGAGTCCCTTGGGACGAATACAGCCCACCTTCCATCAAGCAAGCCGTGGTCGGCCATGGGAGTGCCGACAAGAAGCAAGTGCAATTTATGGTGGCAAAGCTTCTAAGTCTTTCCCAACCCCCAAGGCCCGATGACATTGCCGACGCGCTGGCGATCGCAATTTGCCACGCTATGCGAGCCCGGACAATGGTCCTAGCTTCGCGAGACGCTTGAGAGCTTTTTGTCGTCTTAACAATTCGGGCTGAACGCTCGGGAAGTGCCGTTGACCCGCCGCGAACTAGATGAGAAGCTGAACGAAATCCGAAACATGCTCATCAGCATGGCGGATCAGGTGTGCTCAATGGTCCTTGATGGCGTCGAAGGGGCGGTCAGTGATGATGTTCCAATGATGGAACGCGTCGTTGCCGCAGACCCAATGATTGATGACCTCGAAGACCGGATCATGCGAGAAGTCTTTGAGCTCATGGTCATGCAGTCCCCTGTAAGCGATGACGCAAGGCTCCTCATGGGCACCCTGTCCATCGTGGGCGAACTCGAGCAGGCCGGAGACGACGCCGTGAAACTGGCTCGCAGAGCCTCCAAGATGCGCGGTAGGTTCCGCGAGGACCTCCTTGCCCCGCTGGGAGCTTTGGCCGAAAGCTCGGTACAAATGATGTCTGACGCCATGGCCCTTTATAGCCAATACGACGACGAGAAGGCCAAAGAGATCATTGAAGGCGACGAGATGATTGACACGGCCTACAAGCGGGCGAGGCGCCATATTCTCGAAGTGGCTGACGAAGAAGGCCCCTTGAGCCGGGACATGTTCCGTACCATTGAGATTTTTCACGCACTAGAACACTTCGCCGACCACGGGGTCGAAATCGCGAAGCGGCTGCGCAAGTTTCATCGGCCGGTTGGCGTTCTATCAGACGGGTAAAGTCCCACCGTGGCGATACGAGCCTTAGAATGGCGCTCTGGCGCATTGCATTTGCTGGATCAACGCGAGCTTCCTCATCGGGAAGTATGGCTTGAGTTCACGGAGTGGACCAGCGTTGCCGAGGCAATCCGCAATATGGTGGTCCGCGGTGCTCCCGCTATTGGAGTCACCGCTGCATACGGCATGGCCCTCGCCGCCCAGGCTGGCGATGACCTCATCGTTGCCGCGTCTGGACTCAGGGCCAGCCGCCCAACGGCGGTTAACCTCTTCTGGGCTCTTGATCGTATTGAGGCATTGCAAACAACGGACCCTGCCGTAATCCTCAGCGAAGCCGTAAACATTGATGACGAAGACTTCCAGATGAACTTGGCCATTGGCCAATTTGGGGCGCAACTCGTTCCACTCGGGGCGCGGATCCTCACCATTTGCAACACCGGCTCCTTGGCTACTTCGGGACACGGCACGGCTCTCGGAATCATTCGGTCTGCGTACGCCCTCGACCCTACCATCACCGTAACATCATGTGAAACCCGACCCAGGCTACAGGGACTCAAACTCACCGCCTGGGAATTGCAAAAGGACGGTATCCCGTTCCAAAGCATCAGCGACAGTGCCGCCGCCAGTCTAATGGCGCAAGGACGGGTGGATTTGGTCGTGGTCGGCGCTGATCGGATTGCAAGCAATGGGGATACCGCCAACAAGATCGGGACTTACTCGTTGGCGATCGCCGCAAAGTACCACGGGATCCCGTTCGTCGTTGCCGCCCCTTCCAGCACAATTGACTTGGAGGTCTCGCTTGGAACTCAAATCCCCATCGAAGAGCGCGAGGGATCGGAAATCACCCATTTGGACGGAATTGCGATCGCACCCGCTGGCTGCCCAACCTGGAATCCGGGGTTTGATATTACGCCTAATGGTCTCATTTCGGCCATCGTAACTGAGCAGGGGATTTACAACCCACCCTTTGGGTTTTGAGGAAAAATGCCAAAAATGGGATAAAAGGCGATGCAAATCCCAGAATTGAATCTATTTTGGTTGTTTATCGGCGCGTTCATTGCCGCCGGTGCAACGTGGTGGCTGGATGCCGTCCTCATCAAGCGGCGAGCAAACGATACGGATAATGCGGCCTTAGCGGCCCTCCATGAGAAGGCACGCCAAGTGGAACCCCTTAACCAAAAACTACGGGATGCAGCCGGACAAATCGAAGAACTTGAATCACGCCTCCTTGCGCAAGACACGACCTCTCACGTGGAAGAACTTAACGCTAAGACCATTGATCTGGGGAAAAAACTCGAAGAAGCCCTCCGTGCCGAAGAGGAAGCCAGCCGCCTCACGCAGACCATCAAAGGCGAATTGGCGTCAAAGGACTCAGAAATACTTAACTTAACAAGTGGGCTGGCGGAAGCAAGACAACTGATTGAACAGCTCAACGCAAACGAGGCCAGTTACCGTGAACAATCGGTCGAGACGGCGACTTTACAGCAAAACCTTGCTGACCTCAAGCAACGATTCGAAGAACTTCAGGCTACTGCCCCAAGCGAAGCCGAGTTGTCTAACCTCCGACTGCGAGCTGAACACTCGGAAAGCGAAGTAGAGCGGCTCCGTGGCGAACTAGAAGGTTCTGTTTCAGCAGCCCGCGTCGGCGAACTTGAAGCTCGGATCCAAGCCCTTCAAGAGCAAGGGGAGGCCGCAGTTTTGTCGGCGACTATCGAGTTTGAGAATGAACGGGATGGTCTCTTGGCCAGCATCTCGAAACTCCAGAGCCAACTAATCGAATCGGATGAGGTTGTTGAGAACTTCCGGTCGCAGCTTTCAATGGCCCATACCGCCCTTGAAACTCAGGCATCTGAACCCGAGAAGATTCTATCTCTTGAAACAGCCCTAGCTGAACGAAGCGCTGAAGTTGAACGGTACAGCCGCCGGATCCCCGAGCTTGAAGCCTTGATCGTGGACCTCCGGCAAGATAGCGAAACAAAATCTGCGGCCATTGAGCAACTTCAAACAAACACAGAAGTTGATGACCTTCGATCCACGATCGCAAGCCTGACAACGGAACTTGAGAGCCTCCGCCAAACCGCCCATCGTGACCAAGCTCAGCTTGTTCAAGCTAGAGCGGAAGCTGAATTGCTCCGTGAAGCCAGGCCTCAGCCAGCCTCCACCCCGGATGTCGCAACCTTAGAGGAACGCATGAACGACCTCTTCGGTGCCGTTCAGGCGTCCCATCGGGAGGCGGCAGAAAACCGCCGTGCCCTCCAATCCGCGATGGAGGAAATCCGTCAGCTCAAACAAGCCGTGGGTCAGCCAACCCCCGCCAGCAAACCCACTAAGCCAAAGGCGGCACCTCGCAACAAGGCGGCTAATGGAGGAAGCGTGCGTGCTGAGTTGATCGAGTCTTCTGACCTTGGGGAACTCGCGTGACCTTCCAAGCTTGGATGACAGCCCGGGGGATCCTGCAAGTAGCCCTCGGCGGAGGCGCAGCGGTGAGTATCATCGCCATTGGCCCCGCGCCAACGATTATCTCGCCGAAGCCAGGAGAAGCGGTCACACAAGCTTGGATCCAAGTTAGCGGAATGGGTGTCCCGGGGAAATCACTGACCGTCTTTGACGGTGATCGCGTGGTTGCGCAAGCCATCGTTAAGGTTTCCGGCAAATGGAACCTAGACGCCAGTTTCGTCTCAGGAAAGCACGCCATCACTGCGGCTTACGACCAAGCCGGCGGTATCTCAGGCACTCATTCAAGGC
>JADLGZ010000200.1 GCA_020849075.1 Fimbriimonadaceae bacterium
GCTTCAGGGATTGTGTGATCGTGCTAACTGGATAGGCCCCGTAATCGAAGGAGATCACACATTCCCTGCCACACGTTCGTTGGCTTACAGGAGACGACTGACGTGGTTACAACTTTCACGGCTATCGAGTCGCGACGTAAGTACAAACTCACCGATGCTCGAAGGGCGACCCGCTAGCCATGGCACCCACTCCTATTCACCCGGGCCACCCATGGTGGGCTCCCTGGTTACTGTCATGGAGATAAGCCTTACTTTGTGCCGGACGCGAACCCTTGGAAATTCGAATACGCAAATTGGTGCGGACAAAAGAGGCCGTACGGCAAGTCTTGTAGCACAGTTGATAAACTTGATGAATGTTGCATGTCGCATGATTTCGATTTAGGGGACGATTGGTTTGGTGGTTGGTCACACTGTGCACATTGCCGGTTAGCTGCATGTGCTAGAGGTGTGGATTGCTCGAAGAGTCCAACAATGTCGTCGTGCCTTATTGCTAAAGTGCTTATTGAGCAAGCCTTTGCTCGTCTGTGTAAAATCGAAACACTGTTCGAAGATTGGTGCAAGTATGTATATCCTTAAGGTAGCCTTACTTACTTTTGTTCTGGCTCTTACTATTGAGCTGGCACTTCTCTATGTGGTTGCAGGAGCTCTTTCACTTAATGGGCCAGGCTTTGGGGGGCAACCGCCAACTTATATATGGACTTCACCAACCCTCTACATACTTCCAGTATCTTTCACCGCATTCGCTTGTGCCGTGGTAATCATCAGGAAACGAAAGCGGGACCACCTTTGAATTGAGTTGAATGGCGTCTTTATCACCGATAGCCACCAGGATGGGCTTCGTGGAAAGTGAATGAGGCGGGAGTGGCGTCGACTTCGAGGCCGCAGTTGATTTCGTTCCAAATCAGCTTGCACGACGTCAGTGATATTTTGGACAGATTGGGTGCAAGATAGAGTGATGGTCACGGTTCAAAGACCAGGTGGAGCTGAGGTAGGCAGAGCGGTTCGCCGTTCCACTTACACCTATGACCCAGCCGACCGGCTGACCGCCGATACGACCACCGGCCCAAATGCGCACACTTTTGCTTACTCCTACGATTCTCGCGGCAATATCCTAACGAACAACGAGACAGGCACGACCATCACGCACACCTATGATGCGGCAAGTCGGCTCACGACAAGCATCGAAGGAAGCGACATCACGACCTACACGTTCGACGTGAACGGGAACATGACGGGGGCAGAAAAGGGCGCGGACTATGCCGCCATGTCGTACTCGCCGGAGAACCAGATGTCGTACTGGGAGGATGTCAGTGACCAACTCTACTACTCATATGATCCCTTTGCTCGCCTCAAGCTAAGCGTTCTCTTCGCTGGGCTGACCCACATCTTCATCTGGGATGATGACCTCATCATTCGCCAAGACGACACCTCGATACTGAGGCGTAGCTTCACTCAGCTTGGTGGGCAGATCGTAGGAGAAGTGACGGGTCTTCCCGGTTCGGCGGTGACCCGGTGACCGGGAGCCCACTTGCGTGGCCGGGGTGAAAAAGTCTCTCCATGCGTGGCAGGGAATGTGTGACGTCCATCGCTCATCTCCATTCATCATAACACGAACGTCACCCAATCCCTGAAGATGTAGTCACCCTGACCTAAAACTCACCCGTTAACCAGCGCCTAGATGAGGGCAATGATAAGTCGGGCGCCAACTCTGCGACTGCGTAGGAATGTGCTCGAAACGTTGCTAAGATGTCCACATTTCTGCCCGTTGGCTTACGACGTGATTACAGCTTTCACGGCTATCGGGTCGCGACCTGGTTACAACCTGGTGAGAACTGAACGGCGACCCGCTAGCCATGGCACCCACACCAATTCACCCGGACCATCCATAAGTGGGCTTCTTTGAACTCCCCTTGCGAGCGAGGGGGGAACTCTTGTTAAATCCCCTCAACTGGTACCCTACTGCCTTAGTGAATCGAACCGTTCTGGTGCTTGGGTCTGGGCCTATTCGAATCGGCCAGGGAATTGAGTTTGATTACTCCTGCGTTCACTGCGTTTGGGCCCTGCGCGAAATGGGCTACCGGCCGATCATCGTCAACAATAACCCCGAGACGGTGAGCACTGACTTTGATACCGGCGACGGGCTTTACTTCGAGCCGGTGACTCTGGTGGATATCCAGCGCATCCTGAAGCACGAGAATCCGATCGGCGTCGTGACTCAGTTCGGCGGGC
The DNA here is from genome assembly GCA_020849075.1 of Fimbriimonadaceae bacterium. Classification (GTDB taxonomy): domain Bacteria; phylum Armatimonadota; class Fimbriimonadia; order Fimbriimonadales; family Fimbriimonadaceae; genus JAFLBD01. Next base: position 2,230 of record JADLGZ010000200.1, read on the forward strand.
AAACGGCGATCAATCTTGCCGAGCCCCTTGCTCGGCGTGGCGTCAACATCTTGGGCACCAGCGCCGAGGCGATCAGGAAAGCCGAAGACCGAGAGGAGTTTGATAAACTCTTGATTGATCTTGGCATTAACAAACCCCAAGGCAGAGCCGTGAGGAGCCTTGATGCGGCCATGGAGGTTGCAAGAGAAGTCGGCTATCCGGTCCTTGTTCGCCCCAGCTTTGTCCTCGGTGGGCGAGCGATGGAGATTGTATATGATGACGATCAATTAGGCCGCTACTACGCATTTGCCGAAGATGCCAACCCCGGTCAACCCGTTCTCGTTGATAAGTACGTCATTGGCATGGAGGCTGAAGTGGACGTGATCAGCGATGGCACCGATACGCTGGTGCCGGGAATCATGCAACACATCGAACGAGCGGGGGTTCATTCGGGAGACTCAATGGCGGTCTATCCCCCGGTCAGCATGCGTCGCGAAACGGAATGGCGTTTGGTCGAGATCGCATGTGAGATTGCCAAAGCCCTTGGCGTGAAGGGACTGATGAATATCCAGTTCGTGGTAGACGAAAACGGGGAAGTTTTCGTCATCGAGGTCAACCCTCGGGCCAGTCGCACGGTGCCCTTTCTGAGCAAGGTCACTGGCATCCCAATGGTGAGGCTTGCTACTCGTTGTATGATGGGTGAGACTCTGGCCTCGCTGGGTTACGGCTCCGGGCTTTGGTGCCGATCAGGAAAGGAGGGGTTTGCCGCCACGGCTGCGCAGTACCTCGGTGATGGCTTCAAGCAGCACCACCTTTTCGCCGTCAAGGCACCTGTATTCAGTTTCCAAAAGCTCTCAAAGGTTGAACCCAGCCTCGGGCCAGAAATGAAGTCCACCGGCGAGGTTTTGGGCATTGACCACCGATACGAGGCCGCTCTCTACAAGGCGATGATCGCCAGTGGAATCCAATTCAAGGAGCAGAAGAAGGTCGCCTTGACCCTAAGCGCCGCCGATAAGGAGCACGCCAAAGCCATCGCGACCAAACTCGTGGGGGCGGGCTACGACCTAGTCTGCACGCAGGGAACTCATGACGAATTGGCAAGACATGGCATTCAGAGTCAAGCCGTTCGCAAGCTCCAGGAAGGCTCGCCGAATCTACTTGACCTTCTTCTGGCCGGAGAGATCGGCCTCATGATCAACACCCCGGGGTCACGGCTGGAGAGCACGGTAGAAGCGCAGCGCATCCGCCGTGGCTGCATAGAAACCGGTGTTGCCTGCATCACCAGCATTGACACGGCGCTCGCCCTATGCGACGCTCTGGATCTCTTCGAGAACCCCGCTCTGGCGAGTTGCCAACCCTTTACCGCTTACTAGGGTTTCTGCCCAGGGGGTGTGGACGGCTGCCCTTCGGCTGGATCGGAGACGTCTTCCGTCATCCTGCGGAAAGCCTCTTCGGCTTTACGAACCGCATCAAGGAAAGGCTGGGGAAGGCGATTGAACGGCATCCCCGCTGGGTCACCCGTCATCTGAACTCCACTGATGATTGCCCGGCCCCCATATGGGGCGGCCATGATAAACTTGAGGTCTAGGCGTGTGCGATCGCCAACCCGAAACTGGTCAAACTTAGGCATCATGGAGCTCCACTCGCCCGCATCAGGGGAGTTTCTCATTTGGCGCATCATCGCCAAAGAGTCGGCCGACATATTGCCCATGAAAAAGCTGAAGTCATTACCCATCGGGCGGACAACATAGTCCCGGTGAACCGTGGCAAGTACGACCGCTTCCGCGTTGGATTGGGGCGGGAAGTCCGTGACATCTTCAAAGGGGGGGCGATCCGGCTGTTCTTGCGTATCGCGACCAGTCCACCGCATGAACCAGCTCTGCAATTCGGGATTGTCACCGGTTGTGGTCGTAATCTCCTTGATGGATCGCTCTAGGTGATACCTTGCATCGGGCGAAAGCCGAGCCACCGATACAGGGCGGCCCGCCAAAAGTTCAGCGCGGTCGGGCGGATTCAAAGTCGCAAAGAATCGGTAAGCGTCCGGTAGCTCCCCACCCCCTTCAAACATGCTGCCCATAAGGGATGGCAGGGCAAGGCTCGAATACAATTGCCATAAGGTCGGGCTGAACTCGGGATACGTAAGCCAGAACTGCCCCCTAGCTAGGATGGAGACATCGCCATCGGCCGCTTCCAGGTCAATCAAGGATTGTAGGGCCTCACGGTCCAAGCGGCAAGCCTCGCTAATGGATGGGTATCTCGCTTTCAGAAGAATCCATCCGTCGTGCGAGTCAAAGTCCAATGTAGGCAAACTCTCCAGCTGTTCCATCGCCGACCCCAGAGTGAGAGTCTGGTTGGTAAGCACCGATTCCTCTAGCGCAAAGGCATCGTCGGGCACGATTGCCACTAGGTTTGCCTTCTGATCATCCGCCAAGGCGAGGAGAGCCGAGGTTGTCGTCAAGGACAATGGCTCGTTCTTAGCCGGAGTTTGGAAAAAAGACAGCATCTCCTTCTGATCCACCATGGGCGGGGGAGACCCTTGGCTCACCGCGTTGATGAAGACCGAAAGGGTCTTGAACGCCTCCGGTGTTGGAATGGCCGTTTCCGGATCATTCAGCTTAAACTGCGACGGGGTCGGCTTTGGTGGATTCTTAGCGTCGCCGCCTTCAATCGGCATCTTTGACCATAGGAGGCTCGCCCCGCTTTGTTGGTGCATGAGCTTGATGTTGTCCTGGGTCAGGGCCTTGGTCACGATGTTCCATTCATAGGGACTTGTGCGCTCGATGATGAGCAGGAGTCTCTGAATGGGGCGAAAAGCGTCGGCAAACTCGAGCTTCAAACCCTCTGGAACGGTCTTGGAGAGTTTCGCCAGATCGTTGTTATAGGTGCGGAACGCAGTCTGGACGGAGGGGGCAAGGGGGCGTTGCCGAGAGGTGGGAGAACTGCTCCAAACAATCCGCTGTTGCAGGCCAATACTCGCGATCAGTGAGCCAGAAGCACTTTCGCGGACTGCCTTCCAAAGGGCTTCGTCCAGTACGGCCTTCTTTTGGTAGAACTCCATCGCTTGACGACGCTCTTTCTGGTCTTCGGGGTTTACGGGCTGTTCTTCGGGAGCGGTCTCTTCGGGCATGGCTTCGCCTTCCCCTACCTTCTGCTCACGCGACTCGTTGTATTCCTTTAGCCAATCATCTAACCGTTGCGCCATTTTCTGCCGGTCTGACTCCTCTTGAGTCTTCCGGAGGGCCCCCGCGCGCTCGATGCGCCATCCGTCATCGGTTTGTCGAAACTCCGCTTGCATTGCCGCCGCGAGTTGCTGCAAGAGCGCCTCGCCGGTTACGCCCTTCACCTTGATTACGACGACTTCGCGCGAGAGGTCTGGCGATAATGTAATGCGGGTGCCCCATTGCTTCCCCAAGTCACGCAACACAGCCTCCGCATTGGCGGCTCGAGTCTCATAGGTAATGCTCTCCGGCAGATGACGAGCCGGGGCGGAGGTAAAGAGTGCAACCAGTAAGGGAAGGGCAATGCACATGTTATGACCATATTACGCCACAAGGTCATGATCAGTTACGAAAGCGGTATCTTTAGCAACATGACCAATGAGCGCGAAGGAGATTCCGACGATTTCGAAAGTCCGCCGTCGTTCTTCCCGTACGAGCCCGGTGAAGAGCCAGCAACCGAAAGCGAGGATTTCGGGGAACCTGTCGAAGTCCAGGTAGAGGGCGTCTTTCTCGTTGATCGAAATGGCTCCGTTCAGCGCTTTGTTCTCTTGACCGATGGTGAGCGCAAGGTATCAATTACGATCGGTTCCTTTGAAGCGGGCTCGATAACTTTGCCCCTTGAAGGGGCTCAGCCCGACCGTCCGAATACTCATGACTTGATGAAGACCTTGCTCGAACGCTTGGATGTCAACTTGCATCGGGTAGTGATTGACGACATATGGAACGGGACCTACTATGCCAAGCTCCACCTCGAAACCGATGATGGGGACGTGGAAATAGATTCGCGCCCGAGCGACGCGATTGCCTTAGCCCTGCGATGGTCTGCCCCCATTTATGTAGCGGATGGGATATTAGAGCGGGGCGAGTAGCATCCGAACCTTTCCAGACGTCATAGAAGCGTGATTCAATCGGTCATCCTTGCCGTTGCCGCTCAGGCCAATCCCTACGTTGTTCAGCCTTACTACCTAGTGCCGTCTGATTTCAAGTCGCACAGCCAGCACAAGGTTGCCATTGAACGGACCATGGACGAGATGCGCGGATGGTTCTACAGCCGCGTCGGTGCGCAATTCACTCTGAAGCCCCTCATTGAGGTGAAGTCAAAGATGGACTACGAAACCATGCGGGTCGGGCCTAATGCGACGGCGGAAGACCGAGCCAACAAGACTTTCATGCCGAACTGGTTTGCCTCCGTGCGCGAGGCCATGGGCGGGAGCTTCCGCTCCAAGCAGGTGTCCGTCATCTTTACGCCCGGCGGCGGTGGCTACTCCGCCGGCACGATCTCGGGCGATGATGCCGGAGTAGCGATCGTTGGCGACTGGATCCTTGAGGCCCAAAGTGGATTCAAAGACCCGATGGCCATCCCGATGCCCTCCAGCACCAAGGCGACAGTGCCATCAGGCGTCCTCGCTGCGAGGATGGGCCAAGCCTTCGGCCTTTTGATGCCGGAAGGCCTGTCCGGGATGAGCCTAGTCGGGGGCTTTCAAGCCTATCCCAATACGAAGTTGATGCACCATGAAGCCCTCATCCTCCGAAACTCTCCATTCTTTGGATTCGGCAGTGGTGATCAGAATGTGCCGCGAGTGGACTGGAGTACGGCGGATCGTGGAGTGTGGGGCGATACGTTTTACGTCGTTGCTAATGGGCTTCGAGAGAGCGACATGGTCGAGGTCAGTTGGATGGGTAAGCCAACGAGCAATGAAGACTCTACGATCAAGCAGATATCGGTGTTCGTTGCCTTGGACGGGGTTGATGAGACTCGCGGGCGGTTCAAGGTCCCACAGGGAGCCGGGAATGGGTTCATCAGGGTTTGGCGCGGTTCGCAAAGGTCAAACATGGTCACCGTGAACTTCGTTGCTCCCATTCGGTAGGGCAAAAGAATAGCCCCCACCCATCAGGGTGGGGGCTTGTGTTGGTAACCAGTTTGGCTTTAGAACTTAACGGTAACTTGGCTGAAGAGCATGTGGCCCCTCACGTCGCCAACTTCGAAGCCTCGCATGAAGCCGAGGAATGGACTCATATTGTGGTCGCCGTATTGGTACAGCAACTTGAACAGTCCATCCTTACCGAGGGTCTTGCTGGCCCCCAAGGTGTACCATCGCTGTCGGCCGTCGGTACCGGGTGATTCAAAGTTGACCCACTCGGCACCAATGATTCCGTTCCAGCCGCCACCGAAGCCCATGTTGGCGTCAGCCTTCATGCTCCAGTAGTCAGGGCCGCCATCTTGGATGGAGCCCATGATGCCGCGGAAGTTCAGCTTCGTTCCACCACCAACACCGGTGTTCAATCCAACTTGGAAGTCGGAAATCCCCATCGGGTTGTACCAAGTACCGATGCGCTCCCACTCGCCGGGGGCGAGGTAGCCGCTTTCGATGTTTCGGTAGCCGAGGTTGAGACCAAAGTTGCTACCTTGGTAATCCAGACCGAACCAGTAGGCATTGTTGTCATCGTCAGCCAGATCGGCTTCCGCCCATCCACCGTTCAACGTTACATTGTCGGTGAGCTTGAAGTTCGCACCGATAC
>JADLGZ010000201.1 GCA_020849075.1 Fimbriimonadaceae bacterium
AGTTCCTTTTGTGTGGGCTGGGCTGATTCGACTCGCAGGGCCTTGTCAGCGGCGGAAACGACCAAGCGAATTTGCTGGCCGATGGTGGGAATAATCGAGGTAACCGACTCTGCGTTGTCGATCACGATCGGGGGCGCGAAACCGTAATGCCGCGCAAGAGTGTTGATGATGTCAAGGCCGCCATTGATGCGCCCCCCATGGTTCAGGTTTCGCCATGGAACGCCGTCGCAAGTGGTCTCGCAAACCTCATTGAGCGCGCCGTTCTGCAGCTCCTCAAAGAGCTTGAACTTCACGAGCTCAAACCGGCTATTGATTGACTCTTCGAGCATCGAGACCTGAGCGCGAATGAACTGCTCGGTCAGGAATAGCTTACGGTCAATCTCCGCGATGTCGGCGGCGAGCTGCTCTTCCTTGGCCTCTAGCTCCTTGATACGGGCTTCCGCGCCCTTGGACGCATCAAACTTCGCGTGAAGCACTTCCCCGGCCTGTATCTTCCGCTGGACGTCAACAATCTCGGTGTCGATGTTGTTGAGGGAGTCGGCTTGGCTCGCGAGTAGAGAGCTGCACTCGGCATCCACGGCGTCAATCTCGGCCTTAGCTGCTGCATCTGCCGCTTCGTCGGGTTGATATTGCGGGATGCCGTTCGCGCGAGTGCGAAGATCGTCAATCTCGGCCTTACACTCCGCAACGGCGGCCTCGGCTTTGGCAAGATGCTCCTTGTCCTCTTCGACTAGTGCGAGATACTTGGCTTCGCTGGCGCGGCGTGCTTTACCGTCGGCAATGATCTTTTCGAGTTCGTCGGATTTCGCCCGGTTCCAAGCGGCGCGACGGTCGGCAAGCTGCTCCTCTGGTAGCGACTGGCCGCATGATTCGCACGTGCCGACAGACTCATTGAAGACCTCGGCAACCTTGGCGGAGTGCTTTTCGAGAAGCTTGGTGATCTGGATTTGGTATTGGTGGAGTTCGCCCTCGTGCCCAGCCAAGAACCGCTTGCAGTCCAGGAGGGTGCGCTCGAGCTCCAGTAGATCATCTTGCTTGGCGCGCACCGCGGCCATTGCGTCCTCATGAGCCTTGCTTCCAGCGATTCTTGCCTGAGTCCTGCGTTCCGCTTCGGCGGCCTCGAGTTCGGCTTTCTTCTGGCGAAGTTCAGCCATGCGACCTTTGGCGGTGATTCCTGTGCGGTCGAGTTGGAGTTGCACCAGCTGAGACCTAAGCGTGTCGAGGTTGGGTAGGGCGCTTTCGCTGGGGCTATCCGAGAGAGTGCGGTTCACTTCGTCAATGCGTCCCGGTATGCCTTCTAGCTCGCTATTTACGAGCGGCCTTTGAGCCTTGAGGGTCTTCCGGAAATCCTCCAGCGACTTGGAGCCGAGAAGGGCGGGGACCTCTGCAAGCTCGGGGTGTTTGAGGGTGACCGCCTCGGTTGTAATATCACCGGCGAAGCGCATGAGTTCTTTGCGGCGCTCCTGCCAGGTAAGCAACTCATTGAACGCGAACGGGTCAGCAAGGAGCCGGAACAACTGTTCATCGCATAACTGCCGTATGACGGCGTCGTACTCCTTCTCTTGCTTTGGAGTGTCGTCTACGGTGTGGTCCACTGTGTTGCCGTCATAGGTCGCTTTCGCTGATCCGCGCTTCTTGGTCCAAACCTCGTGGAAGTTCTTGCTGAGCTTGATTCTGGAGGAGCCGTCTGCGTCCTCGGTTTCGAACTCGGCGGTGACGATGCTGTTCAGGTTGTGGGCCACGTCGCCTCTGGCGTCAAGGGGCTTGATTTCAAACTTGGCCGAACCGCTGAGGTTCTTGCCAAAGAAGAGCCACATGATTCCGTCCGCGAGGGTGGTCTTGCCGGTGGCGTTGTCGCCGTAGATGCTCACGTTTTGGCCCTGGGGCTGTACAGTGAACTTCTTTATGCCCTTCCAGTTCTCGAGGGTGAGAGAGTTGAGTAAGAGGCGAGTCACAGCGTGGCCTCCTGAGCCGAATACTCGCACAGGTCGGCGGCGATTGCAAATGCAATGTCGGAATAGCTTTGGTCATCGACGTGCTTGGAAAGCTCGCCTTCAATGACTGCTTGGGTGGTGACTTTGAGCCACGTGCCGGTTTGCTTGGAGAAAACGCGATCGGTGTCGCTGTCGAATGCCTCGCCTTTGATCGCGGCGGCCTTGCGAATGGCTGAGCCTGGGCAGTGAGTGGCGTCCACCGTAAGCGGTGCGCCTCCTCTTGATTTGAGCCGGATTTCGTACCTTCCGGTTAGGTGTTCCTGATTGTCCATGTGATTGTCCAGGGCGGGCCCGTGTGGGCCGCCTAATCACATTTTACAACAAATCTTGGAAACCTTGTCAAGCATGACCAAAGAATTATTGAAAAAAAATATTCATCATGCAGTTTCAATGAAGGTTCTTAGTTCGGAACACCGTAGAGCTCCGAGATCATTTTCAGCATGTCGTACTTCGGCTGGCTGATTCCGTTTTCCCAGTTCCCTAGGCGTTGAGGGGTAATCCCCAGCCGTCTCGCTGCATCGGATGGAGACTCAATGCCGGCATCTTTTCTCGCGCTGATAAGAAGCTCGCTGAATTCGGTGGTCGCCACGAGAACCATCGTTCCATAAGGGTGCGACAAGTTTTGTTGAACGCCAACGGTAATTGCACGAGGTTCTTGACAAGCGTTCACTAATTCTTGTAAAGTGCCGATCATGGTCGAATTGCCAGTAAAGACGGGAACCCCTCCGAGTCCCTCATTCACCAAAGAGGGCGAGCGTCAGATTTACGATGCGATAAAGAGCGGCGAAGCGACCAAGGCCGAGGTGCAATTCCGCTGCCAAATCTCGCACACAACGCTTTACGATTTGCTCAAGCGTGTTGATGCTCGCCTCAAGAGCGGTGAGGGTGCGGCATGAACAAAAGCCGCCGCAAGCAGCCCCATTTGTTCAACGAAACCATGTTGCAGCGGGCGATTGTGGACACGCTCGTGCCGGCTGGCTTCTCCGTAAAGCACACGTCGGCGTTCCTCCAAAAGGGGCCATCAGGTGTCTCCAAGGGCATTCCTGACCTGCTCGTGAGCCACAGGGCCATTCCGCACCGCTATTTCGGCATGGAAGTGAAGATGCCGAACGGCAAGCTCACTCCCGAGCAACAGCAAGCGGTGCTGATGGGTGAGTACATCGTTGTGCGCTCGCCCGAGGAGGCAATCAGGGCCGCTTTCACCTTTCTTACCGGCGGGGACCATCTCCCCAATCCATCCGAGACCGATATTGCAACAGTGCGGCGGATGCTGCGCTCGCTCAAGGACTGAGAATTGAAACGTAACACCACTTCTGTCATCAAGTTCAAGAAACTCTGCCTCGCGTTGGGGCTTCCGTCATACGCGGTCGTGGGCATCTTGGAGTGCCTTTGGCATATCACTGCTCGCGAAGCACCACGGGGCGATATCGGAAGGCTGAGCAACGAAGAGATAGCGCTCGGCATGGACTGGGTGGAAGATCCTGACCGGCTTATCGGTGCGCTAGTTGCGTGCCGCTGGATTGACGAGAACGCGGAACACCGGCTCATTGTCCACGACTGGCCGGACCATACGGAGGACGCGACGCACACCAAGCTATTCCGCGCCATCGAGACCTTTGCCGACGGCACAGTCCCCAAAGCTCGTTCTATTGGCAGTGAAGAAAAGAAGCGTCTCGACCGTCTTTGGGCGTCCGCGCAGGTTCAAGAAACCACCGCCAACCATATGCCGGACGATACGCGGACGTCCGGCAACCATATGCCGGACGTCCTGCCTAAGCCTAAGCCATTGCCTAAGCCAACTACATCCCCCTTACCCCCTTCACCGGCTTCGGAGCCCGGCGGTGCCCGGACGTCCGGTGATGATGTGGATGTTGGGCTAACGCTGCAGGGCACGATCGACGAGATTTGGGAGATTTATCCTGCCGAGGCCAAACATGGGAACCCCACGTTCGAAAAATCGGGCATCAAGGCGGCGCTCCTGGGCTGTGGCTTGGACCCTCCGCAGGTTCACTACGCCAAAGTTTTGGCTGGGGTGAAGCGCATGGTCGCCAGCTTCGAGCAGCGGACTTCCGAGGACCGGAAAACCTACATTCCCGGGTTCAAAAAGTTCTTCGGCGAACGAAAGTGGGAAGGTGAATGGGAGGTTCGCAAGCCCAAAGAACCGGACAAGCCCGAAGAGAGTGTCAGCATGTTCGACCCGAAGGGAATCCTCTTCGCAGTTCGTGAGGATGAAGTTGAAGAGCTGATCGCCAAGGGTTGGACCCGCGAACTGGTCAAGCCCGTAAAGGTGGCACATTGGTGAGCGCGCCTCCGATTCCCACGACGTCGAAGGTCATCCTCGACTGGGGGCATTGGAAGTTCTTCGGCACGACCCGAAACTATGGCGCCCAGGGATTCGCCAAGGCGGCTGGCTCGCATAAGTCCGTCGAAGAATGCCATTTTTACGTGGTGGAAATCGTCCTGACCCGCTACCGGGGCGATTATGAGCGCGCGATTTGTGACCATGTTCGCAGGGTGCTCGATCTCGAGGCCGAGAACCTCAATGACCTGCGCAAATGGCCCGAGAACCTGCCGCATGCCGTTTGGTTGCAGTTCGTCAAGGATTGCCGCGAGGCAAGAGACCGGGGGTACCGGTCGGGATCATAAAGAATGGGAAACAAGAGAATGAGCGAGGAGGGACTAAAGAGGCTGGAAGCGTTGAAGATCACGCCGGGGCCGTGGAGCGCAATATCTGGCCCAATGGGACATCTTGGCAAAACAAAGGTAGCTGATAAGTTGGGGCTAGTCGCTGATTGCGAGATTCGCATTTCAGAAGGAAAGTGCGTCCCTCATGGTGAAGCCAACGCCCAGCTAATCGCCGCCGCCCCCGCCCTTCTTTCGTCTCTCCGCGCCGCCCACGACGAGATCGAGCGGTTGAAGCGGGTGGCAGATCAGGCGGCAAAGTACAAGTACGGATTCCGACTCCCGACACCAATAATCCAAGGCTCCCATGATTTCTTTAATGGCGACTGCGAAACAGACGATGAGTTTGCTGAGCGAGTAGAACGCCACCTGCCATACGGTGAAGCCACTGTGTACGCGAATGATATTTACGAGTGCTGGAGGCCAGTATCGGCCCCCGACCTCGCCCGTTTCCTTCGGGAGCAACAAGGGGAGGGGGAGGAGTAATTGTTACAGTGTGCGGAATTGTTGAAGATATCAAAAGGAACCTCGAAGCGCGCAAGCCTCTCTCTATCGGTGCGCCTTACTGTGGCTGCATGAGCGAGAAGCTCCGTTGCGATGGGTGCGGGGCCGGAAATAGTGAAGGTATGTGGGCTGATTGCTCAAAGTCATTGTGTTGATGGCTTTCCCCGAAACTCCTTAAGTAGTTTCTTGAGTGCCTCTCGCCACTTTTTTTGGGGGTAGTGCATCTTTGCGGGGCCATTGTGCGTATAATGGTTTGGGCGCGGCGAAGCCACGCCTCAAAGTAACTCAAAAGGACCTGTCTCGTACGCGAGGCGGGTTTTTTTGTTTTCCCAGCAACTATGGCGATCAAACTCTGCATTGACCCCGGTCATGGCTACTCGAACCGTGTCCCAGGAAGGTACGACCCAGGCGCGACGAGTGCCGGGGTTACAGAGGCTGACATCGTACTTCAATGGGCTTTGACCCTGAAATGGGTGTGCGGAAAGCGCGGTGTTCAAGTGTTCCTGACGCGTGATGATGATCGCGACCCGACGCCCGTGGGGTCGCGTGACAATAAAGCAGAAGCCGCTGGATGCACGCATTTCATTAGCCTTCATTGCAATTCAGGCGGCGGAACAGGGGTCGAAGCGTTTTATCGGGACGCGAAGGATAAGGGCATCGCTCGGATCGCCCTTGACGCGGCACTATGGGCGTCAGCCACGGGTAAAGATCGGGGGTTGAAGTCGGAGGGGGCGTCCCAACATTCGCGGCTGGCGGTGTTCGATTTCGACGGCCCATGCACGCTGGTTGAACTCGGCTTCATTGACAGCGAGAAGGACCGGCGGTGGCTGCAGAGCCGTGATTGCCGCATTGCCTTCGCCGAGAAGCTGCTTGACGGATTGGGGGTTGCCAAGTGATTAACTGGAACACTGAGATTCCGCTTTGGGGGGTGTTGAGCCTCATCGTGGTACTGGGTGTTGGGCTTGGTAAGTGGCTATTCACGCTCGCGGAGCGGGTGTCTACGCTCATCGCGAAGGTTGAGAATCTGGAGGCGGAGATGGCGGGGTTTCGCACAAAAGCAGAGCAGGAGTCGCGGTTGTGGGTGGAGATCAGAGAGCGGCTCGTAAGAATTGAAACCAAGTTGGAGGCTAAATG
>JADLGZ010000202.1 GCA_020849075.1 Fimbriimonadaceae bacterium
ACCAGAGGACTTTGCCCCATGCATCGTGGGCTGGCATGTCTTGATAGGTACGGGCTTGATCCAAGAAGGCATCTCGGTTCATTTCGTGCTGCAAGCGATTCGGGCCGGCACAAAGCTTCAGGTTTGCATCAAGCGACACCCCAAGGTTCTGTGCCACTAGGAGTCCGGCGCGGTCAGCGCTGATCTCGGCTTGTCTTGACCATTCATACAGGGCTAGAACAATGCCATAGCTGACAGCATCGCCTAGGCCAAACGTGCGGCGACCCAGCATCTCCAACAGTGGTGCGAGAACCTGCGCAACAGAGAAATAGAGAATATGGCCCGCCTTGATGTGTCCCAATTCGTGGCCGATGAGGTGAAAGAGTTCTTCGTCATTGAGATTCTCCACCATTGAACTTCGCAAGGTGATATAGGGGCGTTCCACGCCACCCGCAAAGGCGTTCGGGAACGGATTGCTGCTGATGTAGAGCTCCGGTTCAGCCATGTCAAGGACCTGACAGCCTTCGCGCATGATGTCGTAGAGGGTCCTGTATTGCCGTGGGCCACACCGAACAGCCCGCCCCATGTTGTACACGTACATCCATCGGTCAATCCCAAGGTCATAAAACTTCCGGACAACATCAGGCAGGAGAGGCACCTTCTCTAGGGCGGCCAACGCTCTGCGGTCATTGTCGCTTACGAAGGCTTCCGCCGAAATGCCTGGAAACGTCTTGCGGGACATGACTTATTTTAGTGTGATTTCAGCGGATGGGTTGCAGTGGCCTAAGCGGCCGACAAGGTCTCCCAGACCTTCTCATCCCTAAACGGCTTGACGATATAGTCCCTGGCTCCCGCAGCGACGGCTTCCTGAATTTGGTTGTTCTTGCTCATCGCCGCACACACAACGATCTTGGCCTCTGGCGAGGCTTGGAGGATCGCCCGAATCGCAGAAATACCATCCATCTCCGGCATCTCAATGTCCATGAGCACCAAATCAGGAGCGAGTGCTTTGTACAGCGCGACGGCCTGAGCCCCGTTCTCAGCCTCGCCAACAACGTCCCAACCGTGCGCGCTTACGATGCGACGGAGAGCAAGACGCACGTATGCCGCATCATCGCTGATAAGAACTCTTCTTGAGGTCATCCAATGCCTTCAAGGAGCGTCTCACCGTGCAAGACAGCCCCAACGAACTGCTCAACCAGTCCATCAAAATCTTCGGCAGATACCCGGCAGATTTCAAGGCTTTCCTCACAGAGCTGGTACTGGAGCCCGTCGCCACCGAGGCCATAACCTGTTACCATGGCAAGAACATCCGCCAAGTGGATTACGTGCGCAAGCCATGAGTGTCCGGAGCCAAGTGGGTTATGGTGCCATCGGATTCCTTCAACAATCTCCTGGGGGAGATTCCAATTCTCGGCCATGTGGGCGCCAATCTCAGAGTGAGTGTGCCCAAGGACCGTCCGCTCTACATCCTCAAAGGTCATCCCGCCCTTGATGCCAAGTTGCATCATCAAGGAAATCTTCCCATCGATACAATTATCAATTGCGATCTTTCCGATGTCCGCCAGCAAGCCCGCAACAAAGGCCTCTTCAGGATCAAACTGACCAATTCGAGCGATCATTTGCGCACCCAGAGCCAGCCCCATTGAGTGCCGCATAAGCTGGCGAGGCGGTAAATCGTAACCTTTGAGCGGGCGCGTCATCCAAGTGAAGGTTCCGGCGACCATGGCGATCAAGCGGACCGTTCGGAACCCGAGCAAAATGACGGCTTCTTGGAGCGAAGTCACCTTACGGGGTAAGCCATAGAAAGAGCTATTCGCGAGGCGAAGAACCTTGGCCGTCACCGCTTGATCCATCCCAATGGCATCCGCAATAGCCCTGGAAGTGGCATCGCTATTGCCCGTGAGTTGAATGACCCGCATAATGGCCCCAGGCAGAACGGGAAGGTCTTGAGTCTGACGAAGGATCGCCTGGATCGGAAGTCTGGGGCGATCGCCTTGGCTTACTGCAGGTTGCATATCGTCTTTTCCCCCTCGTGGACGGTTCGCACCTTGACATCGCCGTCTGCGGTGCAGAAGGAAACGTCGCGTCCGGTCGTACCGCCAGTATCGTTGCCCACGACTTCAGCCCCTAAACGGCTCAACTCGGATTTCGCGGCCTCGGAGTTGCGACGACCAAGCTCCAGGGCGGGCAAGGAAGCACCGTTGGCGAGGTGGACGAAGTCCGAACCTCCTGAGTAAGCCCATTTGAGCCGTTCGGCCACAGCTCCGGCCTTAACCAATTCGTTCAGTAGGTGCTCAACGGCGGTATCCATGAACATCCCTGGCCGATCGCTACTTGAACTAGGTACTCGCTTCGGCAAAATGATATGGGCGACGCCGGACACACAAGCGTGGGCATCGTATGCAATGACCGCAATACAACTACCTATGCCCTGACACTCCAGAAGCGTTGGGCCATTAACAACCCTGATCTCGGCTAAGCCGACTGAAAATTGATGACTACTCAAACCCACCCCCTGATTGGTTCCCGTAGCTAGGGTTCCACTGTCTCCCGCCCATTTGGTCTGGCTCATTTACGGGAGGTCCCAGGACTTCTCCTGTCTGGAACTTCCGCAAGGACTTGGGTGTTACATGAGGTGTAAGGAGATGGGCAACCAAAAGCCCGTTCCTATAACAAGAAAGCAACGAAGACAGCCTCTTGGGTGGGTCGCACCTCTCCTCCCAGAATCAACTAAGCGACCCACCATTTTTTTCGTTCTTGGTACACTCCGCCCCATGTCTGGGTTGAGCCGCGATCTCATTGAGCATGCGCTGAATACGGCGCAGCAAAACGGCTACCGCTTTGTCAACGTGAAAGTGGATGGAGAGCGGTTCATGGCCACGTTTGAGGCCCATTCGGCGCCAGAAACGGTCGTGGGTGACGTGCCCGATATGGCGGCGGTTGAGCAGCTGGCTACGATGCATGACCTGAAAGCGGGAAGCGTTGGGTATGTCTCCCTTGCTGATCTCGCGATTGGAGATGTCGTTGAGGCCGGACAAAGTATTGGTGCGGTCACGGCATTGGGCCTTAGGCATGATATTGTCTCGTCCAAGAGCGGCACTTTAGCGGAGATCCTTGTCGAAGATGGGGCGCCAGTTGAATTCGGACAGTTAGTGGCAAAGGTGGCCATATGAAGGTACTCACGATTCTCATCCCTCTGGCCGTGATCGGGTGTACCGAAACGGGGAATCAACGAGCCGACCAAGTGGGGCACACCGTGGTCGGGCAGAGTATGGCGCGGGCCAAGGATGAAGTTTGTATGGAGAATTTGCGTCAGATACGGGCCGCAATCCAAATCGCCATGACCAATGCGGACGAGACGCCTCCAGCTGGGCTCAAGGACCTACGCCTTCCACCGGAGATGCTCGTTGATCCCATTGATAAGAAGCCATACGACTACGATGCTGCGGCTGGCACCGTCAAGTGCAACCACCCGGGGCACAAAAAGTACTGATGTTTAACAAGGTTCTGGTCGCGAATAGGGGCGAAATTGCGCTACGCGTCATGCGGGGTTGTAAGGCCTTGGGGATTGAAACAGTGGCTATTTACAGTCAAGCCGACAAAGGCAGCCTCCATGTGGCCTTTGCCGACCAAGCAATTTGTGTTGGAGAAGCATCAAACACTGATTCATACCTGAACCTCGCCAATGTCTTGATGGCCGTTGAGATTTCCGGCGCCGATGCGGTGCATCCCGGTTACGGCTACTTTTCCGAACGCGACCACTTTGCCGAAGCTCTGGCGCAGATGGGGGTGAAGTTCATTGGCCCATCCGCCGCAGCGATCGTTGCCATGGGTGACAAGGCCATGGCCAAGGCGGCGGCGATCGCATCAAACTGCCCGGTAGTCCGCGGTAGCGAAGGGCCAGTGCCAACGGAACAGGAGGCGCTTGATCTTGCGGCAGAAATTGGCTATCCAGTCCTTCTTAAGGCAGTAGCGGGGGGTGGCGGTCGTGGGATCCGAAAGGTGAGCGATGCTACCGAGCTTCAAAAGTCATGGAGCATTGCGCAAGCGGAAGCGCAAGCCAGTTTTGGCAATGACGCAATGCTGGTAGAAAAATTTGTCGAGAACCCACGCCACGTTGAAATTCAGGTTCTGTTCGATGAGCACGGGAATGGTGTTTATCTTTTTGAAAGGGAATGCTCGGTTCAAAACCTACGGCACCAGAAGATTGTCGAGGAAGCTCCCTTTGCGTTGATGGAACCGGCTTTACGTCAGGCTATGGGCGAAGCTGCCGTCCGCGTGGCAGGAAGTGTTGGCTACACCAATGCAGGAACCGTCGAATTCCTCGTGGATGAGGCCGGAGACTTCTATTTCCTGGAGATGAACACTCGACTGCAAGTTGAGCATCCCGTGACCGAGAGCGTCACTGCAGTTGACCTTGTTGAGCTGCAACTGCGGATTGCGTCGGGTGAACGCCTGCCATTCATTCAAGACGATTTGAGCCTGCACGGACATGCAATCGAGGCACGGATCACGGCCCAAGACCCCGACAATGACTTTGCTCCAAGCACCGGGCTCATCAAGGTCTGGAATGCGCCTGGCGGCCTTGGCATTCGGATGGATACCCATGTCTATGCTGGCTTCACGGTATCGCCGTTCTACGATCCAATGATTGCGAAACTCATCGTGACCGGCTGCGATCGGGATCAGTGCATCCGTCGCCTCACGGTTGCCCTTGATGAGTTTGAAGTAGATGGCATCTTGACGAATATTCCGTTCTTGCGCCGGCTCGTTCGCCATCCGGACTTCATCTCCGGCAATGTCAGTACGGCGTTCGTTCCGGCGATGCTTGAGGAAGCCCTGGTTTGAAGTCCGCCGCAGAACTAAGGCTCGCGGCGCGTCACGCAGCTCTCCAAGCCATCTATGCATTAGATTGTGAGGAAGGCGAACTTGAAGAGGTCTTGACTTACGCTCTTGAACAAGAGAGCTTTCCTGAAGTCCTCGTTCAATACATCACCACATTAGTCAAGGCAACGGCTGAAGACGGTAAGCGACTTGACGACATGATTGCTCCCCTCTTGGCCCAAGGTTGGCGATTCGACCGAATTGCAAAGGTTGATCGGGCGATCCTGAGGATGGCGGCGGCCGAGTTCGAGCACATCCCTCAAACCCCACCAAAAGTCACGATCAACGAGTCAGTGGAATTGGCAAAGCTGTTCGGTGACCAGAACAGTGCTCCGTTCATCAATGGTGTCCTTGGAAGGTTATTGCCTTTATCCATAAAATCTAGCTACAAGCACGAAGGCTTTGACCCCATGCTCTCCGAACCGGCGGAAAGGGTCGTCGCAGACGAAGACGGTGAGGAACTGGTTGAAGCCGGGTCAGAGCTCCACGAAGAGTTGTCTAACTCACCGGGCTGGACTATTCGTACACCTTAGAGGGCGGCATGTCAAAATGAACGGCGACCATGCCCGCCCAACTTCTTGACGGCAAAGCCCTAAGCACGGCCCTTCGAAACCAGCTTGAACAACGAGTGAGCGCCTTGCGTTTGAAGGGCGTTGTACCTAGGCTTGAGGCGATCGTTGCCTCCCAAGATCCAGCGAGCGTGGCCTACGTGAAAATGAAGCGATCGTGGGCGCTTAAGGCCGGGATTGAGAGCGGACAATGGGAGGCCGGTCCGACCACAACCCAGGCGGAGCTAGTGGACCAGATTGATAAACTCAATAGCGATCCAGCCGTCCATGGCGTATTGTTGCAGCATCCCTTGCCCAAGCACCTTAACGAAGACGCCGCCCTCATAGCCTTGGGAGCTGAAAAGGATGCCGACGGCCTGACGCCCCAGTCCTTGGGAGCCCTCGTCGCGGGACTTCCGGGGTTTCGATGCGCGACGCCCCTCGGCATTACTCGGTTATTAGACCACCATAGCATTGACCTCGTCGGCAAGCATGCGGTAGTCATTGGGCGCAGTGTCATCCTTGGGAAGCCGATGGCCCTGATGCTCCTTGAGAAGAATGCGACTGTTACCATCGCCCACAGCAAGACCCAAGATCTACCGACCTTATGTCGCGCAGCGGACATTGTTGTTGCAGCTGTGGGGCGACCTGAAATGGTCCGGGGAGATTGGATCAAGCCGGGCGCGGTGGTCGTTGACGCAGGCTACAACAGGATAGAGGGCCGAGACAAGGATGTGGGGGACTGCCACTTTGCGGAGTGCTCGGCGGTTGCAAGTTGGATCACCCCGGTACCTGGGGGGGTCGGTCCGATGACCGTAGTTTCGCTCCTGATGAACACCGTTGATGCGGCGGAGGCGCAACTTGGCAAGTCTTGAAGAGCTAGCATCTATAGCTCTTTCGCTACCCGGAGTAGCTCAGCGTGGAAATGCTTTTGAGGTTGAGGTCAAAGGCAAGCTGAAAGGACTCTGCTGGGTGTGGCTCGAGAGGATCGAACCCAAAAAGGCGAGGATCCCCAACCCAAAATACTGGGCCATTGCGACCCCATCGCTTTCGGCTCGCGAAGCTTGGGAACAAACCGAACCAAAACTGTTCATTCACGGTCCGCATTACAATGGTTATCCGGCCGTCATTGTTACCCTCGACCGCGTGCCTATGGATACTCTGCGCGACCTTCTAGTGGAGGCTTGGAAAAGTAGAGTTCCTAAAGCCCTCCTCCAAGCCCATCCCGAATTCTAGGACTATTGGAACTTAACCCTCTGGGTTACGTTAGGAAGGCGAAGGATGCTTACGTATCTAATTTATGCATTGCCGGGAATCGCGCTTGCCCTGTACGCGCAGTTTAAAGTCAAGAGCACATTCGCAAGATATGCGCAGGTGCCCACCCAGAAGGGTGTGAATGGGGTTCAGGCCGCTCAATGGATCATGGATCATACGAATGTCCATGTTCGAGTAGATCGAATTCAAGGGGAACTCACCGATCACTACGATCCTCGGGGCAAAGTAATACGGCTCTCCGATTCGTCAGTTCAAAACTCGGTCGCCAGTGTTGCCGTAGTCGCCCACGAACTTGGGCATGCCGAGCAGGACGCTCAGGAGTACCTGCCCTTGAAGGTACGAGGGGCCATTGTGCCAGCAGTATCGGCGGGCGGCGGCATTGCCCCCATGCTCTTCATGGTCGGCATTTTCCTCAACTCAGCTGGCCTGATGCTGGCCGGTGCCATCCTCTTCTCCCTGACGACCGTCTTTGCCTTGATCACCTTGCCCGTTGAGTTCAACGCAAGTACTCGCGCATTGCGAACTCTGGAGAGTTCTCAGTTACTTACAGCACAAGAGATGGTCGGGGCGAAGAAGGTGCTGAATGCGGCCGCCCTCACCTACGTCGCGGCGGCCCTACAAAGCATCTTGATCCTGCTGTACTACCTATCGGCAAGCCGAAGTAACAACTAAGGTCAGGTACCCTACTGAACTTGAAACAAGTTGAAATCCTGCCCCTTGGAGGGGCCGGGGAAATTGGTCGTAATTGCACCCTAGTCACGCAAGGCGACGACATGCTGATGGTGGATTGCGGCATTTCATTTCCCGACGAAGATATGCACGGCGTGGATGTAGTGATCCCCGACTTCTCTTACGTGGAGGCGAATCAAGACAAGCTCCGCGGCGTCGTCCTCACCCACGCCCATGAGGACCATGTTGGCGCCCTCTCTCATTTGTTACAACGCGTCAATGTCCCGATCTACGCTACTCAGTTCACCCATGCGATGATCCGGCCCAAGCTGGAAGAGAGGATGGACACGCGCAACCTAA
>JADLGZ010000203.1 GCA_020849075.1 Fimbriimonadaceae bacterium
ACGCCGCCCGCGCTGGACTCAAGTGTATTGTCCTCATCCCTCAGGGGAAGGTCGCGATGGGAAAACTCGCGGGCTCCATCGCCTACGGGGCCCAGGTGGTGCAGATTGACGGATCGTTCGATGATGGTCTGAGATTGGTCAGGGAAATTTCGGACAATACTCCCATTGCGCTGGTTAACAGCTTGAATCCTGCACGGGTTGAAGGTCAGAAGACCGCCGCTTTTGAAGTCAATGATGCCCTCGGGCAAGCCCCAGATTGGCTCTGCCTACCGGTAGGAAATGCCGGAAACATATCCGCTTACTGGCTGGGGTTCATGCAAGACGCCCACGAACGGGGGCTGGGAACTCCTCAGCTTATGGGTGGGCAAGCGGCGGGTAGCGCGCCGATCGTTCTCGGTCATGTTGTCGAGAAGCCAGAGACCTTGGCGACAGCGATCAGAATTGGCAATCCGGCGCGTTGGTTTCAGGCTAAAGAGGCCTTGGCCGATTCTGATGGTCAACTCTGGCGGGTTTCGGATACGGAAATTGTGGAAGCATATGGTCAGCTTTCACGGCTGGAGGGCGTGTTCTGCGAGCCCAGCAGCGCGGCCGGGGTCGCGGCCTTAAGGAAGAGCGTACTAAGTGGGGAAGTTGAGCCGGAGGGCAAGACTTTTGTTGCGGTTCTCACGGGGCATGGCCTGAAGGATCCCGACACCGCCATGGCTGGGCAAGCGGGTTCATTCACGGCATTGCCGCCGACCTACGATGCGATTATGGGGGTGATCGAATGATCTCGGTTCGCCTTCCTGCAACGTCAGCGAATCTCGGTCCCGGCTTTGACAGCATGGGCTTGGCGCTCGATCTTTGGAACACCTTTGAACTTAACTTGACGGGGCCGCCGGGGCAAATCGTGGTGCGTACAGAGGGTGAGGGTGCGGATTGGCTTCCGTCAGGTGCCAGCAACCTCGTCGCTCAAACCATGATCGAGGAAACTTGGCCAGGCACGATGCCGGCTGACCTGGGCATTGAGATTGTCTGTAGGAACGCGATTCCGGCGGCAAGCGGGTTGGGTTCTTCGTCCACTGCGACTTTGGCGGGATTGATCTTCGCATCGGCTCTTGCCGCTCGGGCGATCAACTCATCAACTGTGTTGCCGGCAGTTCAAGACCCACAGAATCTCAATCGTGTTTTGGCGAGGGCCATCAAGTTGGAAGGTCACGGGGACAACGTTGCGCCGGCTTTGCTTGGGGGCCTGATTTTGGTTGTCTCGAACGGCTCGCCGATCACGCGGGCGGTCGAGTTTCATCCCATCGAGGTGGTCGTGTGCGTGCCCGACTTTCGGTTCCTTACTACGGATGCTCGCGCAGCATTGCCGGGCGAGTACAGCAAGGCAGACGCGATTCACAACATCGGGCATTCGTTGCTTGTTCTGGAAGCCTTGCGTACCGGCGATCTGAGCCTTCTTGGAAGAGCGATGGGCGACCGGATTCATGAGCCATTTCGGATGCCGTTGATTCCAGGCGCGATTCAGGCCAGACAAGCCGCCCTTGAAGCGGGAGCCGTCGCGGCTTGCCTCAGTGGCGCTGGGCCGGGCATGATTGCATTTGCTGATCAAGGTCACGAACAGATTGGTCTGGCGATGCAGAGGGCTTTCGAAGACTCTGGATTGACGGCTCGCCATTGGACGTTGAAGACTTCGGAACAAGGCGCAAAAATCGGGTCAGGATAGAGTGTCTTCCTCGATCTGTGAGGTAACTTATCGTCCGCACCCAATGGCTCTAGCAGGCATCATTCTCGCCGCCGGTAAAGGAACCCGAATGAAATCGGACCTGCCCAAGGTCTTGCACCTTTGCAATGGCTTGCCGATGGCCGAGCTTGTCGGACGAGCGCTGCGAGCCGCCGGGGTGACCGACTGTGTCGTTATCGTTGGTCATGGGTCAGACCAGGTGAAGGCAACCCTCGGGGACAAGCATTACCGCTACGCTGAACAAGCGGAGCAACTAGGAACGGGCCATGCTGCGCTCATGGCCAATGAGGCGCTAAAGGACTTTGACGGCGATGTGATCGTCACGGCGGGCGACACTCCACTCTTGTCCGGCGAGGCTCTAGAGAGATTGGTTTCGGCTCACCGAGATGCCCACGCCATCTGCACGGTCGCGAGTTTCTACGCTTCCGACCCCAAGGGGTACGGGCGAGTAAAGCGAAATGGAGACGGCAAGCCGACTCACATTGTTGAGGAAAAGGATGCCACACCGGACGAGAAGACGATCTTGGAGGTCAACAGCGGTGTGTACTGCTTCGATTGTCAAGCTCTGTTTGCGATTTTGCCAACCCTAAGCAATCAAAATTCGCAAGGCGAATACTATCTGCCCGATGCCCTAGCCGCTTTTGCGCGAAATGGCAAAACCACCCATGCGGTCGTTCTTGAGGAGGAATTGTTCATGGGTGTCAATGACCGCTGGCAACTGGCCGAGGCGTCCCGTTTGCTGAATCAATCCATTTTGCGGGCTCATGCCGAAAGTGGTGTCACGATCGTTGATCCGTTATCAACATGGATCAGCCCAGAAGTAGAGATCGGCCAGGACACGGTGATTGAGCCCATGACTTCCATCACGGGGACTACCCGCATCGGGCCGCGCTGTCACATTGGTCCGAGCACCAAGATTGACGATAGCCAGATTGGGGAAGGAGCCAAGGTCTATATGAGCTATGTCCACGGAGCGACGATGCACGATGGGAGTCGTTGCGGTCCATACGCGCACCTTCGACCCAATGCAGTCATCGGGGCGGGCGCAAAGGTCGGCAATTTTGTCGAAATTAAGAACGCGACTCTGGGTGATGGGGCGTCGGCCAACCATCTGACCTATATCGGTGACGCTGATGTGGGCAAAGACTCCAATATTGGCGCGGGCACGATCACGTGTAATTACGACGGATATCGGAAGAGCCGAACGAAAATCGGTAACAATAGTTTTGTGGGGTCAAACTCGACGCTCGTTGCGCCAGTCACCATTGGAGACGGAGCGTTTGTTGCAGCGGGAAGTGTGATTACCCATGATGTTGGCGATGATGCCTTGGCCATTGGTCGGGCTCGTCAAGAGGAGAAAGAAGGATGGGCCAAGCGCTGGCGGGACAAGAACTCATGATCAATCCACCCGATGACCTTTCGGGGATGAAGCTCTTTGTGGGCAATGCCCATCTTGAACTTGGGAAACGGGTCGCTCGTATCCTTGGCGTAGAGCGCGGTCTCATGCGATGCAAGCAGTTCAGCGACGGAGAAATCCAGTTGATGATCGAGGAGAGCGCCCGGGGCAATGATGTGTTCATCTTGCAACCGACCTGCGCCCCGACCAACGACAACCTGATGGAGTTGCTGATCATGCTGGATGCCTTTCGTCGGGCCAGCGCAAGCCGAATCACGGTTGTGATGCCCTATTATGGTTACGCGAGGCAAGACAAAAAGACGAAACCCCGTGAACCCATCACGGCCCGCTTGGTTGCAGACTTGATCACTCAGGCCGGGGCCATGCGAATTGTCGCCGTAGACCTTCACGCTGAGCAAATTCAGGGTTTCTTTGACATTCCGGTAGACCACCTGTATGCGGGCCCAATCTTGGGCGAGCATCTCATTGAGCAAGGCTATGCCGAAAAGGAAGACGTCATCGTCGTTTCTCCCGATGTGGGCGGGGTGCCCCGGGCTCGGTCACTGGCCGAAATGTTGAAATGCAGCCTGGCTATTATCGCCAAGCGCCGCCCCGAGGCTAACAAGGTAGATATCGTCGAAATCATCGGCGATGTAGAGGGCAAGATCTGCGTCATGATCGACGACATGATTGACACCGGTGGCAGCATCCTCCACGGGGCTGAGGAACTGATGAAGCGGGGAGCGAAGGAAGTCATCGCTTGCGCGACCCACGCGGTTTTCAGCGGGGAAGCCGCCTCAAAGTTACAGGGAAGTCAGATCAGCAAAGTCATCGTGACGGATACCACTCCGATCACCGAGCAAAAGCAATTTGCGAAACTGACCGTTTTGGAGTGCGCGCCGCTTCTGGGCGAAGCCATCCGGCGTATTCACCTGAACGAGTCGGTGAGTACGTTGTTTAAGTCATGGCGTTAGAGTGGTCGGTTGACCTCGGCGCGGATGAACCGCGAAAGCGGCTCATCGTCGGCTCTGTAGCCGTCATCGTTGGGACCATTGGGTCGCTCGTATTTAGCCCTTGGTACGGACTGATCGGTTTTGGGTTGGTGCTCGGCAGTACCGCGGAACTGTTCCTGAAACAAAAGT
Source organism: Fimbriimonadaceae bacterium (assembly GCA_020849075.1). Taxonomy (GTDB): domain Bacteria; phylum Armatimonadota; class Fimbriimonadia; order Fimbriimonadales; family Fimbriimonadaceae; genus JAFLBD01. The sequence goes on from JADLGZ010000203.1 coordinate 4,265, forward strand.
ACAAGGTGACCGATCAAGGTGTGGAGCGAAAGTGCGGACTATCTAGCACCGCCATGGAGTGGGAGCAAGTGAAGTCATTTTACGAGGATCCAGAAGGGGTAAAGCTGTCTCCATTTGACACTCCGCGACGCTCAGACCCGTTTCGAGGCGTCTATCTAAGGTTCGGTCCAAACAACCGAGACTCGGTATTGGCTAAAATCCACGAACATTTCAATGGCGACTCGAGGATTCTGGGAAGAGGAACTTGCTCCGGAGGAGCTGGAGAAACTCTGTCAGAGGGCAGCGCAGGAAATTACGAAACGCCGACTTGAGGCTCCGGCCGTACTTCTTCTTGAAATGCATAAGCCAATCGCCAACTTTAACGCGCACCTCGCTCTTGGAGCGGCTGGATTCCTAGCGCCGATGGTTGGTTTTGAGCTTTATAATGATCTCACACGTCTCTTGGCGAAAAGAGATAACATTGACCGTCTCTTGGAGGAGATAGAGTCGCAAGCTGGAAACCGAGGCAAATCGGTACCAGAAGATAGGGCTGAAACCCCATGCAATACTACGACACAGGCTGGATAAGCATAGTACTTGTCCTTTTGTTTGCGAGCTTCGTGCTCTTTAACATTTGGAAAGCAAAGACCAAGGGGGACAAAGTTTATGTTCGCCGCATTGCT
>JADLGZ010000204.1 GCA_020849075.1 Fimbriimonadaceae bacterium
AGCCTGAAGTGGCGGCGGTTAACTTCGTGCATACGCTATTGCTCGCCTATATGGGGAGCAAGCAGCTGCCCTATGATGGATGGGATGAAGGGTTGGTCCGGGCCGCAACGATGCGCGTTTGTCGTACCCCAGGAGCCCTTCCTGTTACCCTAGACACGGAAGCGGTCGAGCAGATTCTGGAAAGCACTTACGATGTTGGTGCCTACTACGATTGGAACAATCAGCCGGCTCTGAGCAACCCCACTTTCGTCGCACCGAACTTGGTGAATACGCCGCTTCCCTTGGGTGGATCAGTCGGCGGTCTCTATCTTCTTCGCTACCTGATGGCGGGCTCCGCCTTTCAGAAGGTATTGACCGAGTACCCTTCGTTCGCCAGCACAATTTTGGCGACTTACTACGCGAATACTGCGGCTTATCAGTCAGCCGCACAGCTCAATGCCCTAGGTCAAGCGGCAACTTCGAGTGGGGTCGAAGGGGATACGTTTACAAACTGGGCGAAGAGGCAATACATCCTGGACCCGTCTCTTTCCCCGGGGTTGAAGCTCCTTGTGCAACCGTTCCCCATCCTCAGTGGACTGGGCGGGAATGATTTCGGCGTCTTCGCAATCCAAGCGCATTATTTCGAGACATTGCCCAATGGAGATGAGAGTCTCCTAGCGGGCACGAGTTATCCGATCTTTTGGTCCACAGAGTTCACCCGCTTCTTTGCGGCTGGTCAGGATGATCGTATTGACATCGTTCAAGCCTACGGCAATGTCGTACCCAACTTTCCCGGCACACCAACCGGAGGGCAGCCCTACCGAGTCACCGTAGATGTTCCCGTTCAGGACCAGCTAGCACGAGTTTCATTACCGGCGGGAGCGATCGCCACGGCATCGTCGCCAACGCCGAAGGACGTCTACGGGACAATCACCGGAGTTCAAACGACATCAGGACAGACACTTAATGTGGAGGTTCAATATGGCAGTACGATCCATGTGATCCCGGTAACTAACTTTGCCTTCGGAGCCACGATCGCGGATACTGCCTTTGAAGGGTCGTTACCCTTGACAGTACGGGTCAAGAGGACAACAAATCAGGGGACCACAACGCTCTTGACCCGCCGGGTCAATAAGGGGCCGGGTGGTATTGGCCTAGTTCTTGATGTGGGCCCTCGGACCTCATTTGACCTGCTTCTTAGCCCCGGTGTGCAAATGGTTGGCTTTGCCCTTCAACCGACAGTCTCACGAATGGATCAGGCTCTTGGCACACCTGAGAGCAGTACGATGGCGTCTCGGTGGAACCCGTTGATGTCGCGCTTTGACTTCTTCCCGAGGTCTGGAGCGCTGCGCCAAGGCCATGGTTACTTTGTGCGCAAAGAATCCGGAGGATCCGTCACAATAGCGGGCCGGCAAGTTGCGAATCAACCTGTTACTGTTGCCTTACGCCAAGGGTGGAATATGGTCTGCAATCCACTCGATGTCCCCGTAATCCGGGGCGATTTGCAGTTTGTTGCTGATACTGGCTTTCCGCGGGCTTATGACCAAGCCGTCGGTGACCTAATCGGAAGCGATATCTTCGAGTTCATACCAGGAGCCGCAGATGGTGTTACGGGGATGCCGGAGACCGGAAACTTCTCCTCCCTCACCAGCGTGCTTGCGGGGAAGGCCTTCTTCATTAAGGTCTTGTCACCGACGGGGGCAACGATCGTTTTTGGTGGCGATAGCGCTAGCACCCTTGTTTCAAGCCCCCCCAAGTATTGGAACATCGGGTTGGCCCTGACCGGGGCGGGCGAAAGGGCAACCGCGGTTTTCGGCCAGCGGCAGGGTGCGACCAATCAAGTTGACCGTGCCTTTGACATTGAGTCTCCCCCTGGTTCTACGGGGCTTAATATGAAGGTGAATTCCAGCTTGTACCGAGATACCAAAGCCTGGGGCTTTCCCGCGACGTGGGTGATAAATCTTTCGAACCTAAAGCCGGGTCAAAGTTATAGCTTTGCGATGGATCGTGAATCCAGTCGCCCCAATATTTTCTACCTACGTGATCCAGCTCGTCCGTCCATCAGACATTTCACGGGTTCTGGAACGTACAGCTTCACTGCAAATTCCACAAGCCGCACTCTCTATATAGATACTGGTTTCGTATTATGAGAATCTTTGTACTGATATTCTCGCTCTGCCTTGCCCTGTTAGGGTGTGGTGGTGGCGGTGGGGGCGGTGGTGCTCAGACAGTGTTTCTTTCTGGCCTCGTTGTTAACATCACGACCAATGGGGCTCCAACTCCACCCGCGCAGGTGACCATTGGGGGAACGACGGTTGCAAGCGCTGCGGATGGTTTCTTTGGGATGGATGTCCCTTCGGGGCAGACCAGCGTATCCATCACCTGGAATGGCCAAACCTTTAACTACACTTTTCCCGCGGCTGCCGAGGATCGTGACTTGGGCATCTTCTTCGTCGGACCGCAGCAAGTCAATGTCGTCGGGGTCGTAAGGAACCAAGATACAAATGCCCCTATTTCTGGCGCCGAGGTCACTTTGGGTGGCGTTCGAGCCTTGACCGATAGTGGTGGAAATGTTTCTCTTGCTGGTGTGGCCTATGATCCCGCACAACCCCTGAACTTCCTAAGTTTGGAGGGGCGGGCAGGCAAGTCGGGCTTCTTCCCGAGAATTTTTGCACCGGACAATCTTCCCGCGAGTGGGGTGGCAACTCTAAACGACATCTTGCTACAGCCTGATAGCGGCATCGCTCCTCCTGGCACTCCGTTCAATATCCAAGGACTTATTAACCCATCGGGTAGCGGAGCGGGGGCCACTGTTCAACTGAAACAAGGGGGTACCGTTGTTCGGGAGATGGTTACGGGTTCGGATCGGCGATATGGCTTCTGGGTAGCGCCTGGTAGCTATACGGTTACGGCAACCAAGGGTACGCTTACTGGCGGTCCCGTCTCCGTGGTACTAAGTGGCCCCGGCGACACCATTCAGCAGAATGTCACGCTCAACTAGATTCAGCCAATTGCTCTGGGGATTGGCCGTGTTGGGAACTGTGGTTCTGGGCTTTATGGGCATTAGGCGCGTCTTGCAGGGCGATCCATTTGCTGAGTTCAAGCCAAAGCCCGAAGATCCAAGCAAGGCAGTTGTAACGATGAACGATGCTGTCCTCCAGGGGTATCAGGACGGCAAGCTTATACTGCGCGCCGACGCGGGCAAACTGGAGATCACAAGAGACAGGAATATCTATCGGGCATCCAAGTTGCGCAACGGCACGTTTCGGCAAGATGCCAAGACGGTGTGGTCATTTGTTGCTGACCGAGGAGTATGGCAAGACCAAGTAAAGCGCCTGTTCCTTGAGAAGAGTATTCGAGCGTGGAACAAGGACTTTGATCTCAAGGG
>JADLGZ010000205.1 GCA_020849075.1 Fimbriimonadaceae bacterium
CTTCAACCCGGTGCCGCTGGGCAACGGACACAAGGGACCCCACCGCAGCAAGTAGCGTGAACACCCACACCCAAATTGGTAATTGCTTAGTCATCAAAGTCGCCGCCTGTTAGCCGCTCGAACTGGAATCCTCGAAGGAGATTTGCCCGCCCACCCAAAATCAAGACGGTGATCATCCCTGCGGCGAAGCCGCCAGCATGTGCCCAATTGGCAACACCCTCTTGGGGCAACAGGATTTGGAACACAAACCAAAAGGCGAGCATGATCCACGCCACGATCGTAAACGTGATGAAGAAGAATGGGAGTATCGTGAATTGAATCCGATTTCCGGGGAACAGCAGAAAATAAGCGCCCAATACTCCGCCAATCGCTCCAGAAGCGCCCAGCGTCGGAATAGTAGAAGTTGGCATGAAGGCTATATGAGCGGCTGACGCCACGATCCCCCAAAACACATAGTACAGGGCATAGCGAACAGGGCCAAAAATCTCCTCCACCCTCCCTCCGAACGTAAGGAGAAACAGCATGTTCCCCACGATATGGGTTAGGTTGGCGTGAAGAAAAAGCATCGTGAAAAGCGTGGTGAGGTTGGTCGGTTCCCCCTTGCCTTTCAGCACATCAATGATCTCTGCCGGACGCATGGCGAGATCGGAAAAAACGACCCCACTGCCGTTAATGGCTCCCGAGCGATCCCATAGATAGATGATGATATTGAGGGCAATGAGGGTGTAGGTCACCCACGGCTTCTCATTCGTTTTCAGATCATCGCGGATTGGGACCATCTATCGGTCCCAAAAGATACCAAATTGGCTCTCTGTGGCGCGATCATTGCGGTCTGTCCAATTCACGATCCGCGTTGCATTGATAGCCCAATTTGTCGCGGCCGGATAGGTATCGGTTCCCCCGCCATCATAGAAGAGCCCAATCCCTATACCTCGCTCCCTAAGGCTGTTCTTAGGGACATCCGCACTTCGTCCGAGCGTAATGTTTGAGGCATCGTACTGGTCGTTGCCGTCGAAGTCCAGGAAGACTCCCCATCCGTTGGCGCTACTAGCCCCTAGGCTCAGGTTCGGTGCCTTATAGGTATCCGCACCAAACCGATCCATGATCATTCCGACGCTGAAGTCATGTCCGGCTCCCAGAGCCATGTTTTGGGTTGCAACATACTCATCAGCTCCACCTTCATCCTCAAGGTAGCCAATACCAAAGTGCGCTGCCGCCCCTTGTACGTACCAGACTCCCGAATAGAGATCATTGCCGCCGCGGTCCCATAGTGCGCCAACCCCATCCCAATATCCGACACCTTGCCCAAAAACTCCGCACGAGTAACTATCGTTACCATCAAGGTCATACATGACCCCGACGCCTCCGCTTAGCGAATGGCCGTCAAGATAGTCGGCTCGGCGCCCGACCCCCGCACCTTGAGCCATGCTAACGTTCGCTTGCGCCGTCTGCGGGCTAGGAAAATCCAAGTCTACGTTGTTGGCAACATAGGAATCATTACCCTGCCGGTCAATGATCGCGCCAAAGCCGCCCGGCCCTCCGTAGCCCTGAACCGCGCTGTATCCGGCGTACTTATCGTCGCCCGCCATGTCTTCAATGATGCCTAGCCCGAAATAGCCATATCCCTGCGAGTTCACGTAGGCATCGTAAATGTCATTTCCGGCAGTGTCACTCAAGAAGCCCACCCCGAAGGTTCCACTCGCAAGGCCGGGAGTTTCCGACCGATAGAGGTCGTCGCCTTGCATGTCAAAAATCATGCTGACGCCCATGGTTGCGCCACCAGGCCCCCAGTCATTGGCGCTCTTGCGACCCGCATCTTGCCGAATCGGCAAGCCCGCCAACCGTTCATGGCTCACGTACTTGTCGTTACCTCGACTATCCACGACTAGGCTTGCCCAATTGGAAGCGGTCCGATTGCTGGGGTATCCAACATAGGTATCGTTCCCCCCTGAATCAAGAATGAGTAATGCCGGCCCTCCTTCGTACTTGTTGTCGCCACCGCCAGAAATGATGATTTCGCCCCAACTTGAGGCAATCTTAAAGTTGAATTTCTCAGAGGTATCAATCCCCAAGAGCTTGTTCCGAGCGATGGTACAGGCCATGGCGATGTCTTGGCTCGCACCGAACAGGTAAGGCATATCCACCCTCTCAATATCCTTTAGCATCCGACTAGTTCGGTCCGCGTCGTAGCCGGCTGGCTCTGGTGTTCTCGCCCGAACAAACAGCGACTCGACATTCTCGACATTGGAGAATGCTGCCCGGCGCATCGGAGCAACGTCCATGAGCACGGTCAAGATCAGGGCAGCGGCTTGGCGAGCCGGTTCGGGGATGGATGTTAGGACCGGCACATTGCCTGAAATAAGGTTGGACCTGCGCATCCGTTCAAGAACCCCCGCCAAGGATCCGGGGCGGCTTGCGAATTGCTCGGCTGCTTGGATGGGGTTACCCAAAATCGTGCGCCTAACTCCGGGTCCCACCATCCTTGCTCCAGCTGCTAAGCTATCAGCCGGGCGATCACTTGCCGAGGCGATGAGGTCACGTTGGACGGACATTAAGAATGGCAAGCGCCAAGGGTTCGTATAGGCACTTTGGTAGAACGTTCCCGCGTGGGATTTGTCCTGAAAAAAACTCACAATCTGGGGGTCGAATCTCGCCGTTCCCGTGTTTAAGCCAGCCGTCCCAAGCGCAACGTCGAAGGTGTTGTCTAAACTTTGTGCAGTGGAGGCAGCCGTGAGGCAGATCGTCAAGCAGAGGGCAAGGCTATTCATTGTTGCAGTTTGGGCTGCCTCGGCAACCTTGGCGTTGGCGCAAGATCCTCAGATCACGCTCGCTCCACCATTGGTTCCATTTAACCCCGTAGAACTTCCGAACGGCAAAGTTACCCGCTTCAGCTTCCCGAGCGCGTGGGAAACCCCATTCACTGAAAACCAAAACGTCCCAATTCACATTTTGGTGCCCGCATCAGCTAAGCCATTACCTGTGGTGGTCATCCTCCACTATTGGGGAGCTCCTGACTTAAGGGCGGAAAACGACCTCGCCCAAAAGCTTGCCGACGACGGAATTGCCTCCGTCATCATGGAGCTTCCGTTTCACCTCTCTCGTGCTCCAAAGGGAACCGGTAGCGGCGAGTTGGCTATCCAGCCGGACCCCGAGAAGCTTAAGGCGATGATGATCCAAGCCGTCTGGGATGTTAGGCGGACCATTGACTGGATTGAAACTCGACCGGAGTTTGATAAGACCAAGATCGGTCTAAGTGGGACCAGCCTCGGAGCCATTGTTGGAAGCATGGCCTTCGCCGTGGAACCACGGATTGATGCCTATTGCTCGTTGTTGGGGGGCGCAGATTTGGCCGACACGATCTGGTCAAGCTCGAGATTGGCCACGGAACGGGAAAAGCTCCGACGGAACCATTGGACCAGAGAGAAATTAGTCGACGCGCTAAAGGAAATCGAACCCACTGAGTACATTCGGAGCGACGAATCCCGTCCCGCTTACTTGATCGCCGCCCGATATGACACGGTCGTCCCAGCACGTAGCTACGATGCGCTTCGCTTGGCCCTCCCCCACATGAAGACGATGTGGTTGGAGACTGGGCACTACGGTGGCTTTGTGGTGCAGTCCGGTGTTTTCCGGTCCGTCGCAAAGTTCTTTGCCCAATCCTTGAACGGAGAAGTCTTCACACCCCCCAGTCGGCTGTACGCACCAACCTTCCGAATTGGGGCCCCCGTGAACCTTGAGGATGGATTTCAGGTTGGGATTGGCCTTGATATATGGAAATTTGATGACGAGGGGCGCGGTTTCGCCACGGTTTTCATCACGCCAAAGGGGCCGCAAGCCTTTATCGGCATGAAAATAGGGTCGGGCCTTGCCGCTGGCGTAACCGTCCTACCTAGAAAGACAACACTGGGAATATTGTGGAGCTTTGTTCTCTAACTGATGCCGCTCGGCAGAATATTGCACAGACCTATATAGGCCTGGCGCGCGAGCTACCGGACACCCGAGTCATTGATCACCCAAACTTTGTCGGTACGATTTCCCTGCGCCCCTACTCATTCTGCAACTTCATTCTAGGTTTTAATGGCGAAGAAGCCGACTTGGAATTGATCACCGCCGAGGTTGATCGTTGGGCGAGGCTCCAGCCCGCCATGCGTATCTTCATCATTTCCGGTGATGAGCCGCGCGGACTGACGGAAGCCATGCTCGGTGCCGGATTTGCACCACTCCATCGAATGGTCCAAATGGTCTGGTTCCCAGCCCGTACGCTCGGCCGAGAGGAATGGCACGAATGCGCTGGCCCAGAATTTCGGCATGAGGTGTCTGAATTCATGGTGAAGCAGTTCTTCTCCATGAACGAAGCGGGATTCCGGCAACTGGTCGTTGAGGCAACGGCCAGCGGGACTCACGAGCTTTGGTACATCTCCGAAAACGATTCGATCATTGCTGCCGCGATGGTCGCTCCTTCTCCTCATGCTTTAGGAGTTTACAATGTTTGCGTTGATTCCTCAAAACGTCGCCGAGGGTACGGGAGTTCATTGATGCGTTCAGCGCAACTTCACGCATTCGAAAGGGGGACCCCCCTCGTCTTGCAATGCGACGAGAAACTTTCTTCGTGGTATCGCGAACTTGGATTTCAAGTTTTTGGCGAAATGCAGAGTTTTCAACGTCGGATTTGACGAATCATTGCGTAAAATAGATAACGAGGTTCTTGAAACGTAGCGCCTTTACTCTGATTGAATTGCTTGTGGTTATTGCGATCCTCGCGGTACTGGCGGCAATTCTGCTACCGGTGTTTACAGCGGCCCGGCGTTCTGCGTTCGCCTCTGTGTGCCTCAGTAACTTCAAGCAAGCCGGCCTCGCCGCTAATCTTTACTTTAGCGATAACAATGAAGGAATGCTACCGGCCGCCTACAATGGAGGGCCAACGGCAGACGCCTTCAACGATCGCAGATGGCCTCAGATTCTTAATGCCTATATTGGGGATCGTCGTTTGTACAAGTGCCCAGCCGATCCCAAGCCTTGGCCCCGACCCCCAGCAACCTTTGACGAGGACCTTTTGAGGGTGGACGCCATCGCTTACGACTACGCGGTGGCAAAACTCAGTAACCTAGGCTACAACTACCTATACCTAGCCCCGATTGTGCGCATTGGAAGCGAGCGCCATTCCATGCCCCGCAGTCTCAATGCGATTGAGAGCCCTACCAACACAATTTTTGGTGTTGACTCAGTAGAGGCCGTCACCCCAAGCGGCCTGCCAAGCGGCGGAGGCAGCCACCTCGTGGTTCCACCTTGCCGCTGGAAGCAATCCGGAGGATCTCAGGTTATTGATTCGTTCTTTTACGGCCAGGGCATTGAAGTCGTGCTCGGCGAAACTGAATGGGAGAAGGATAGCCAAAACAAGTTCACCGAGTACGGGGGGGCTTGGCCTTGGCATATGGGCCGGATGAACGTATTGTTCGTGGACGGGCGGGTTAAGCCGATGACTCCAAGCCGCCTCGTCGCAGGATGCACCATTGAATACCAGCCTCAAGGGGTCATCGTAGATAGTGGGCGATACGACTGGGACATTAACTAACCTGCCATAATGAAGGCGGATGAAAGTTAGCATTATTGGTGGCGGTGGCCGTGTTGGATCCGACGCCGCATTCGCCCTTCAATTGGGCGGAATCGTTAAAGAAATTGCTCTGGTTGACATGAATGCCGACATGGCGGCGGGCGAAGCGCTCGATATCCGCCACGGGTCGCACTACACCTCAAGCCAAATCATTACCAGCAGTGGTGAATATGGCGTTATGGAAGGATCCAACTGCGTTGTTATTACTGCTGGTCTTCGCCGGAAGCCTGATGAGAGCCGACTGGAGCTCATTAGCCGCAATGTCGGCTTGTTCAACACCATCTTAGATGGGCTGAAGTCAACCCAGCTTGCACCCGACGCGACGATCCTTGTCGTGTCAAACCCCGTGGATATCCTCACACATATCGCCGTGGAATCGGGCATTACGAGTCCTTCCCGCACGATCGGCCTCGGAACGGTTCTTGATACCTGCCGATTCTGTAGCTTGCTGGCGGACCACTTCAGCGTTCCCGCCAAAGATGTTAATGCCCTCATTCTTGGCGAGCATGGCGATAGCATGGTGCCAATCTGGTCTTCGGCCAATATTGGCGGTATCTCTCTTAGCTCTATCTCTGGGTTCACCAAGGAAGTCGGGCAAAGTATCTTTGATTTCACAAAGAAGTCAGGCGCCGAAGTCATTCGCCTCAAGGGCGGTGCTGGGCGCGCGGTGGGCGTTTCGATCAAGGAAGTTGTGGAAGCGATCGCCTTGGATTCCGGTCGAGTCCTACCGGTCAGTTCCCTTCAGTCCGGCAAGTTGGGCATCAGCGATATTTCTCTTTCGTTGCCGACGCGAGTCGGTCGAAATGGTGCCAACGAAGTTCTCGCCCCGGCGGTCAGTGACTCCGAGCGAGATGCTTTGCATGCTTCTGCGGCAGCCCTGAAGGAAGTCCTAGGCCAAGTTAAGTCCGCCGTCTGATGCGTCTACTCATCCTCGGCGGGACGAGCTTTGTTGGGCGTCATCTCGCCGAGGCGGCCTTAGACCGCGAATGGAACCTATCGTTGTTTCATCGCGGCAAGACCAATCCTGACCTGTTCCCATCGGTAGAGCACCTCTTGGGTGATCGCCTTGTTGACCTCACAAGCCTGCAGGGTAAGAGATGGGATGCGGTTGTAGACACCAGCGCCTATATTCCACGAGCCGTTCGCTTGTCGGGCGAGGTCTTATCGTCGTGCGCGGAACGGCTTGCGTTTGTAAGCACCATTTCGGTCTACGCCGATCCCGAAAACACGTTGGTGGATTCCCCTTTGGCGAGGCTTGAGGATCCAAGCACCGAAGAGGTCACCTCCGAAACCTACGGTGGGCTCAAGGTCCTTTGTGAGCAAGAAGTGACCAAACACTGGGGAGAAAGGGCTTGGATTTTACGCCCGGGCATCATCGCTGGCCCCTACGATCCAACGGATCGCTTCACCTATTGGATTGACCGAGTCGCCAATTATGAAGCGTTCACCAAACCAGCCCGCCTCAACCAGCCCGTTCAGTGCATGGATGCCCGAGCCATGGCAGAGTTTGTGCTAGATGGACTCGTGACCGGGCACTCCCAAACCGTCAATCTTGTCGGCCCCCAGGCGCCGATGGACTTCGACCATCTCTTAAAGAGAATCCGCCGAGAACTCCGAGCCCCCAATTTTGAGCTCCTTGAGAATCTAGGAACTCCCATGCCGCTTGAGGTCCCACGCGAGAATGAGAACATTTTCCGCGTGGACGCCCAGCCCGCGATTAACCTTGGGTTGAAGCTCCCTAGCATTCGGGAAACGATCCGTTCTACCTACGAGTGGTGGCAAGAACAATCACGTGAACTCAAGACCTCCATGCCAAACTTAGCGGATCGGCGGCGACCCTAGGCTAAAATGAAAACATCATGAACTGCGCCCAAGCCGAAGCCCCGACGCGCAACCCAGGAATGCCTCTTGACTTGGACTGGGTGGAGGCAACTCTGGTCAATCGTTCGGCGGCTGAACGCAGAGCCACCACGTTGCCAGGACGCAGGACCGTCAAGAAACAATGGCAGGCGGCTTGGCTCCTCAAGGCCATTACCCTCATTGATCTCACCACCTTGAGCGGAGACGATACGCCGGGTACAGTGCAACGCCTTTGCGCCAAAGCTCGGCAACCAGTTAGACAGTCTCTTCTGGATGCTATGGAGATGCCTACCATCTCAACGGGAGCGGTTTGTGTTTATCACCAAATGGTGCCGACGGCGGTCCGAGCTCTTGAGGGCACCGGCATTCCGGTGGCCGCCGTTGCAGCAGGATTCCCGCATGGCTTATCGCCTTTGCGAGAACGAATACATGAAATCAGGGCCAGTGTTGCGGCGGGTGCGAGCGAGATTGATATCGTTGTTAGTCGACAACACGTACTGAATGGCAACTGGGCCGCCCTCTATGATGAGATTGCGATGTTTCGTGAAGCATGCGGGGATGCCCATCTCAAAAGCATTTTGGCCACCGGCGAACTCGCGACGCTAACCAATGTCGCCCGAGCCAGCCTCGTAGCAATGATGGCCGGTAGCGACTTCATTAAGACGTCAACTGGCAAAGAGACCCATAATGCCACTCTGCCAGTCGGCCTGACCATGGTGCGCCAGATCCGCGGTTTTCGGGAGAAAACCGGCTACAAGATAGGTTTTAAGCCAGCCGGTGGTATTCGCACCGCCAAGCAAAGCACCGATTGGATGATCCTAATGAAGGAAGAACTTGGGCTTGAATGGCTAAGCCCGCATCTCTTCCGTCTTGGAGCCTCAACGCTCCTTAGCGACATTGAGCGACAGCTGGAGCACTTCGTTACCGGCCGGTATTCTGCGTTCAATCGGCACCCAATGGCCTAGACGTGCGCCATGACGCGGCCCAACCTTGTTGTACTTCTCATGATCCCATCGTTTCTTGCCGTTGCCCTATTGAGCAAGCATCCGACGACGCCACTGCTCGTGAAACTGGCCCCGGGAATCAATAATGCGTCACCCCGCCGAAACAATCCTACTTGGATCAGAGCTCGGCGGGAAGTTTCTGCCGGTACCGTCGCGCTGAATGCACGACTAGCGGCGCTTACACATCAGGACCTTGAGAGAAGGGTGATTTCAAAGGGGCCTAGCCGCTTACCGACGATAACCTTGACCTTTGACGACGGGCCGCATCCAGCCTGTACGCGGCAACTTTTGCAAGCCCTACATAAGCTGCAGGTGCCGGCTACCTTCTTTGTTGTTGGGTATATGGCCGAAAAGAATCCTGACCTTGTTCGGGCGATCCATTCCGGCGGATTTGAGATCGGGAGCCATACGTTCAGCCACGCCAACCTCACCCTTCTTTCTCAGGAAGATGTGCTCACAGAATTCAGGGCAGCAAACGACGTGATCAAGCGGATCACGGGCACGACGCCGCTCTTTTGCCGCCCCCCGGGCGGAGACCTCTCGCTCCCCGTCCTAAGGAGTGCCGCTGATCTGGGCCTCTACACCGTGATGTGGACCGACGACCCAGGTGACTACGATAGCCCCAGCAATTCCATAGTCATTAGAAAAGCACTCCATCGGCTTTCGCCGGGAGGGATCATCCTCATGCATGACTGCCCCCGTGCGGTAGAGACCGTTCCGATGATCGTCACTAAGGCGCGGGCTATGGGCTATCGGTTTGTGCCCCTGAGCCAGTATCGGCCTCGTGGCTAAGTCACAGGGTGTCGTTGAGAATTTCCCGAGCTTCCTGAGTACTTCGGGCCTTAAGCTTGGTCAAGATTGCATCCTTCTGAGGTAGGGCCTGGAACGCTGCCGAGTACACCATTGGGCTACACGAAAACTTCAAGAGGCGCGTCCTAAGATCTAGGTCCCCTAACGACCTGCCCTTTTGGTCCTTGGGATACCGCTGCTGGTAGTAGTCTCTAAAACCAGAAGTGCCTATTATTGTGGAGGTCAGCTTGACTTCCCCAACCCCCAACATGACATCCACAAGATGATCAATAGAGACCTCGGAGCCCTTTGTTGCTACCGCTGAGATTGCGTTCTGGATTTTAATCTGGTGCTCAAAAACCATCAACGCGACGATATCGGAGTGCGGAGTTAGATACTTTGAGGTGTCAAAGAACGAACTGAGATCAGTCCGATTAGCTCCTGCTTCCTTGTCTAGCTTGACTAGCTCGTCGGCTGGTGTGCTGAGCGCATTTCCCATATGCCGCATGGTCCCATGGGTTCCCGTCACATACCACCCGCCCCATCGCTCCTCGATTGGGGTTTCCGGTCCCACGAGGCGTGACCGCTGATCCACCCGAGGATATCCGCTCGGAGCAACAATCGAGGAGCGAGCGATCAGTTGAACGGGTGATCGTCCATGGCAACGAAAACACTGGCTATCCTCAGCTCGGATGGTTCCGTCTGCCTTGTTCATGATCGAATAGAATTGCGGCCCTTTCGCTGGGTCAACGGTCATGATTTCCAGCAATGGCGCTCCAGGGATCCACGCTACATAGGAGTTTTCATTGAAGTAGATCGCCCGTGGGTTCTTGGGGCTTACTTGGCCCTGAAGGCTGGACTTGCTAAAAACTAGCATCTGACTTGAAGGATCAATCTTTAGCTCCTTGAGAACACTGGCGAGATAACCGCGCTCGGCCTCAAAGTTCAGTTCCTTTGCTTGCAATAGCGCGATGGGGTCGCCCGAAAGCGCCACGATTGGAAGCAGAGCACTGAGATGAACAAGCCGCATTCTCTCCCCATTTTGACTCACAATAGACGGCGTTGCGTCACTGGCTAAGCTCGCTCTATATCGCCATCTTCTTAGACCTATTTGGATTCGGGATGATCATTCCCGATATTCAGCTACATGCCGAACGGCATGGGGCGCCAGGCTGGCTCATCGGCGCAATCTTGGCCAGCACGTTCGCGGTCCAACTGCTCATTTCGCCATTCTGGGGCCGAGTGAGTGACCGAGTCGGTCGCAAGCCAATTCTCTTGATATGTTCAGGGTTCTCCGCTCTGGGCATGCTCGTTTATGGGCTCTCACACAGCATCCTCCTGCTTATCCTTAGCCGTCTCTTGTCGGGACTCGGTGGCGCGAATGTGGCGATTGCCCAAGCAATCGTAGCTGATGGCACAACGCCGGAAGAAAGGACTACCTCGATGGGTAAGATCGGCGCCGCGATCACGACTGGGCTAATCGGAGGTCCCGTTGTAGGCGGATTTATTGGTGCAGGACTAGGTAGCCAATGGGTGGGTTTCATTGCCGCTGCAAGCTCCGGCCTTGGGTTAGTCATGATCTGGTTGACTTTGCCCAATATTGAACCGAAGGCGGGCGAAAGACAGACCAAAAACATGCTGTTTGACCTTCGCCTCTTGCGATCATTCCCTCAGGTCCGAGCTCTGGTCATTGTCTCTTGCGTGGCATGGTTTGCCCTCGCCACTTTAGAGGGCACCTTTGGTCGCCTCATTAAGGCAACGTTGAATTTCTCGCAATGGCACTTCGGTATTGTCTTTGGTTATGAATCTTTGATCGGATTCTTAGTGCAGGCATATTTTATTGCCTGGCTCTCGAAGCGAGTCAAGGATGGACCCATGATCCGAGGCGCATACCTACTGCAAGGTATCGGACTAGGTTTAACGCCATTTACCTATCTGTTTCCGATCCCATCGCTCTGGTTAGCGGTACTCCTTGGATGCAGCCTCTTCTATGCCGTGGGACAGGGGCTCGCCAGTCCAACCATCAATTCCCTCTGTAGTAAGTTGACTCCCGAAGATCGCCAAGGGGAACTGTTCGGCCTCCTCCAAGGGGCCCGGTCCATCGGATTCATCGTTGGGCCGCTGATTGGTGGAGCCATGTTTGACTGGTGGGCGGCCAGCCCGTATCTCCTTGCCGGATGCGTGTGTGCCCTTGCCGCATTTCTTGTGAAATCGCCAAGCGAATCGGTACCCACTGCTCAAATTGACCTCGGGTAGTTCTCAGGGCGAACCCGCATCGTCCGTATACTCATGGTCCCCGCCATCCTTACCCTGGTAGCGCCCAAGCCATGGACTCTGGTCGCCGGAGGCGATATCATGTTTTACGGCATTGGAGCCAAGACCTACCCCCTGAAAGAAGTTGCCGGGACATTCCAGAAGGCAGACCTCTCCTACGGCAACCTTGAGATCCCTCTCACCAACTCCAAGACGCCGACCCGTCGAAAGAGCCCCGAGGAAATCAAGGCCAAGCACCAGTTCATCCTAAAAGCGGAACCCAGTCATATCGGCAATTTGAAGGAGACATTTGACCTCGTTAGCCTCGCTAATAACCATGTGATGGACTACGGCACCCAGGGCATGACCGAAACCATCAATCTCTTGAATAAGGCAGGCATCCAGCACGCGGGGGCTGGGATGAACATCTACGATGCGACAACACCCACCGTCAAAATGCTCCCCAATGGCATCCGGGTGGGATTGATCAGCTATCTGGCATTTGTGAGCTCAGGAGGGCTGTGGAAATGCACCCCTGCAACCGCCAAAACATCCGGGCTTGCGGGGCTTGACCTCGGCGGTAACCCACAGAGTGATCGAGTGCAAGACATTGTCCGCATAGCCAAGAAGAAGTGTGATGTTCTCCTAGTGGCCTTGCACTGGGGCATTGAACGCCAAACAAAGCCAACGAAGTATCAGATCAACTTGGGCCGGACCTTCATCAGGGCTGGAGCGGACGTCGTCCTCGGTGCTCACCCTCACCGCCTCCAAGGGCGCGAAGTTTATAAGGGTAAGCCCATCTTGTACTCGATGGGCAATCTGATTTCACCCCTTCCGGCGGCCTCCGCGGTGTACACCTTGAAGTTCGACGGCACGAAGTTTAAATCTTGGGATCTACGTCCCATGCGAAACGCCGGGGGAAAGGCAAAGTGGTATTCGACCAAGGAAGAACCTGCCGTCAAACGGCAGATTCTTGCCTTAGACAAGCTCATTCGCTAACCCAAAAGTCCTTCCAACCGCTGATAGCTCACTTCCATTCCTCTTTCCATCCCGGTGCCCAGCATTGTTGATCGCACCTCTGCGGAAGGCAGGGTCATGACCATGGTCATCAAGGTCCCTTCGCGATCGGGATCAAATGTGGTCACGATATGGTTATCGGGGGTTGGATCAGGTAAGTGCATCCGTTCAACGTGCTCTAGTCGGGAGAAGGGCTCGCAAGCAATACATTCGCCGGTTATTAAGAAACTCTCACCTTCCTCATTGGCCCACACGTACCGAAAGCTCCCACCCGGACGAAAATCAGCCATGCACTCCGGCATAGTCCAGCCATCTGGGCCGAGCATCCATTTCCGAATCAGATCAGGCTCAACATGAGCTCGAAAGACCGCCTCGGGGGAAGCGGCAAATCTGCGGGTGACGATCACCTGAGTATCACCTTTAAGTTTAAGTTCTAGGGGTTTCATTGTTTTCATCCTTAGTCCCTTGGGCCAAAAGCTGGTCCAAGCGCACGTAGTTAGCCTCCATCGCGACCCTCAAGTTGGAAAGCCAACTTGTCAGTTCATCGACGGCTTCGGGCACAACCTTGCAAGGTCGCCGGGTGCGATCCACTCTTCGCGTAATCAGCCCCGCATTCTCCAACACCTTCAGATGCCTGGAGATTGCGGGCTGGCTCAATTTGAACGGAGCAGCAAGCTCCATCACTCCAGCTTCGCCTTGACACAGCCGGGAAAGAATCGCCCGTCTTGTCGGATCCGCGAGAGCCGCGAACGGCGCATTGAGGTCTAACGTCTGCACGAGATCATTATATAACCATCTCGTTATATAAAGTCAATAGAATTTGACTTATTTCTCGACCAATGCGCCTTTGGTGTGAACGAGCACAACCGCCAGAAGCAAGCTGGCTACGACGAAGTGTGACTGCTCCACCAAGAACGGAGCAGGTGCCACAAGGGTCGCAACGACGAGGGGGACAACACACCTTTTCTCGCCAAAATCAAAGCGATCCCTAACCCACCAAGTAGCGATAATGAACATTGCAACCGGAATTGAGACTGACAACTCAGCAGCTTGCAGGCTCAAGTGTGATTCGCCACTCAGAGTCTCCCTCAGGACTGCAAATCCAGCGCCAACGGCCGCGGCCGCCGCGAAGACGAAGAAGTGGCCATATCCCCACTTAATGGCTCTCTTTAGGTTGGTGACCTTCAAGTGAGTGCCCCAGTGGAAGTAATAGCCATACATACAGAAGGTGATAACTGCGCAGCTGAGGGCGTTCAGCATCGCGAAGTTAGTCGGGATCATCTGGGATCCCGTTGTTCTCATGAACCCAACGACGGAAAGGAAACATTCGCCCAAGACAATGATCGTGACCAGACCGTAACGCTCCACAATGTGCTCGCGGTGCCAGCTTGTCGCCTCTCCACGAGCCTCAGCGATAACCGGAACTAGGAGCTCCCCGGTCACCCCTCCAATGAAGATCCACACGTAATAGCTCGCCGTCACAGGCGTCAGCAGGACCGCCGCAATCCAATAGAGTTGCATTAGTAAAATCCCGCAAGCGTAGCCTCGCGAAGTGAACCGCTGAGCCTCATTCTCGTACGGCGCCCACACCCACAGCGCGGCGAGGGCACACCGCATGATCACAAATCCGAGCAAGCAGGTGATTATCGGCTTGGCAGCATAAACCGCGGGGATGCCCGCGGCAAGGGTTAGAGCTCCAAAGATCACAATGAAGGTCATCGCCCTGAAGAACGGTGAACGATCATCATAAGCCGAAGCAAACCAGGTGTAGTTCATCCACGACCACCAGATCATGAAAAGAGCCATGATGAAGCTGAGTAGGCCGTGGACAATCTGACCCTCAACAAGCCCATGATGTAGGCCGGCGGCCGCCGTGGCAATCGCAATTACAGTGGCTAGATCAAACAGCAGTTCAAGCACCGTGGACGGACGATGCTCCCCATGATCAAATCTTTGACGCGGTGGCACCACGTGGGCATTGTACTTGCGCCATGTTTCTGTGAGCGCTCAAAGCCGAGCTGCAAGCAACAACCCCGCTAGTGGCGGCCCCGGAGGGAATCGAACCC
>JADLGZ010000206.1 GCA_020849075.1 Fimbriimonadaceae bacterium
CTGCCATTCTCTTCCCCGTGTTTGCTCAAGCAAGGGCGGCGGCCATGAAAACCATTGATATCAGCAACATGCGCCAGATAACCATGGCCCACAACATGTATTCGACGGATAACGACGATCACATGCCGCGGTCAAACTCGGGCGGCTATGTTGGGTGCTGGGGATGCGGGCCACCCGATACCGTTCCCGGCATGGTCATGATGCCCTACGTGAAGAACGAGGACGTGTTCTTCAGTGCGCTAGAACCTTGGGGGAAGGACAAGATGCGCATCATTCGAGATCACGCACAAGATCGTGGGTGGAACGTCAATAGCCTTACGCCACAACAGCGGCTGTATGCGTTAATGGTGCGAACCAATATTGGCTACAACTACCTATTCTTCAGCCCATGGCGAAATCTGCCGCAGGCCTAGGGTGGACAAACTTCATATTCCCTTGCCCTAGGCGAGATCGGCAACCCTTCTGGAACCCTCCAGTGGGCGTCGAGCATCTGGTGGCGAACGCCGAGTGGCAACATCTATGGCGCAGGAAACTGGGTCATTGAAGCTCCATGCGACCGAGACATCAACAACAATATCCTTCGACCTCGAAGTATGTTCGTTGGTCCCGGAAGCGACAATACTGGCTACCAGTACACGAACGGATGGTGTTTGAACACCTGCTCCGTGCCGGACTTCTGGCTCGCCTACGGTGGCATGTGGCCATTCCATAACCAAGTCAAAGTTGGCACTCAGCCAGGTTTGAAAGATGGTCATGTTGTCGCTGGATTTGCAGACGGTAGCGTCAAGTCGGTATGGGTCAAGCGCACCATGGAGGGTTGTAACCCGCTTGGTACGCTACAAGGCCGAGTATTTGACAAAGACAAATACATCTGGGATCTTGAATGACAATTAAGCATCTTGTGCTTATCGTCGGTGCATCTCTCCTCTTGGTGGGATGCACCAACTCGGGTCCCAAGAAGGAAGAGTCATTAGACCAGTGGTTTAAGGAAAACTCACCTGAACCGAAGGGGGGCGGGAAAGGCCAACCAAAGGACCAGGCACCTTCTGAAGGGGATCCAAAGGCAGGCGCTCCGGTCAAGAAGTCGTCCCGCTAGGATCAAGCGAGCGCGGCAACGAGGTATTCTCGTTGCCGCGCTTGCATTTTGCCCGATCGTCTAGTGGCAGGACGCCTGGTTCTGGCCCAGGTAACGGTGGTTCGAATCCATCTCGGGCAGCCAGGCTTGGATCAAACCCGATCGCTTTCAACACCCAGCGTTGAGTAGAAGTAAGGCGTTTTTGACTCAAACTCACCAGCGCAAGTATCAACCATTTTGAACACTAGTCCCTCCGAGTAACGTTGGAGCTTCCCTATCGCATATAAGCGGGCGCAGAATGCGGGATCAGACGAGTCGTATTTGTTCCAGAATGCCTCAAACTCGGCCTTTGCTTTTGGGTCACCTTGAATGGCTTTTCCAAACTCGTCAATACTTCGCTCGAACTGACCCGTCGCCACAAGCTCAGGATTGGCCAGTCCAGCCATCGCATTTCTCTGGCTCTGCATGTCTGCTACTAGTTCTCCGGTTATCCCAAGATAGCCGGCAATCAGGTCATAGCTGAAGCCAAGCTCAAACGCACGGCGAATGATCCCATCCATCAGCTCAGGCTGGGTCACAAAATCATCCAAGTGGAGCAAAGATTGCTCCACAGCAACGATTCCTTTGATTTTTTCGAGGAACCACGGGTCCACTCGACACAAGTCGTTGATCCGCGCTAGGTCCCAACCTCGACGCAAGCCTTCCGCTATGGCCCAGAGCCGCTCGTCGGTCGGGAAACGAATGGCCTTCTCAAGGTCTTCATCAGGCATTGCCGCTCCGGCAAACTGAATGCCCATGGTTGGTCGGGGGCCTGCAAACTTTGGATGCCACAAGTCTTTGGATTTGACCTCTAAGCCACGGATTGCCTTTAGGAATGCCGCTTCGAAGGACCCGTCTATGGCCATGACCTCCCCAGTGGCTTTCATTTGAGTGAAAAGAGTTCGATCCCCCGATTCAAACTTATCGAAGGGCCAGCGGGGAATTTTGACCACGCAGTAGTCCAAAGCTGGCTCAAAACAAGCCTTCGTTGTTCCAGTAACCTGATTCTCGATTTCATCCAGCGTCTTGCCGACCGCAATCTTCGCAGCAACACGGGCAATTGGGTAGCCCGTGGCTTTCGAAGCTAGGGCTGAGGACCGGGATACTCGGGGGTTCACTTCGATGATGTAGTAATCAAAGCTCTCTGGTGAAAGGGCAAGCTGAACATTGCATCCTCCTTCGATCTTGAGCGCCCGAATGATTTTGAGCGATGCGGTACGAAGCATGTGGTACTCAATATCGCTCAAGGTCTGGCTCGGAGCAATCACAATTGAGTCCCCTGTGTGCACACCCATGGGGTCGAAATTCTCCATGTTGCAGATCGTAATGCAGTTCCCGGCGCCGTCGCGCATTACTTCGTACTCGACCTCTTTCCACCCAAGAAGTGAGCGCTCAACCATAATTTGGGAACGCATCGAGAGCTTCAAGCCATTTCCCCCGATCGCACGAAGTTCTTCACGATCCTTAGCGATGCCCCCGCCCGTACCCCCAAGCGTGTAGGCCGGTCGAACGATGCACGGGTAAGGGACGACATCTAGAACCGCCTCTAAGTCAGCTTCAGACTGCACGATCCAACTCTCCGGTACGGGTTCGTTCAACTCCCGCATGAGGGACCGGAAGGCTTCCCTGTCTTCGGCCTGCTGGATCGCCGAGAGAGGCGTCCCAAGAAGCTTAACTTGATACTTTTCAATCGTGCCATTCTGAGCAAGAGCCGACGCGAGGTTGAGCCCAGTCTGCCCGCCGAGTGTTGGAAGTAAGCCATCCGGACGCTCATGCTCAATGACCCTCGCACAAAACTCGGGCGTGAGAGGTTCGATGTAGACTCGATCCGCCGTCTCTTGATCGGTCATGATGGTGGCGGGGTTCGAGTTAATGAGTACGACTTCGTGCCCTTCTTCCCGCAGGGCCCGGCATGCTTGGGTTCCCGCATAGTCAAACTCTGCGGCTTGCCCAATCACGATGGGACCTGATCCAATCACCAGGATCTTCATCTAGCTAGATTGTGGCAGGTGCAGTTACTGGCCGACTGCGCCAAAGTTGGCAATGACGAGATCAATATCCGCGGCGTCAACTTCATTGGAAAGGTCAATATCACCCCCCAGCCCGTCAACATTCATCATCCCAAAATTGGCAATGACCAGGTCAATATCGGCGGCATCAACTTCCTGGCTCATATCAGGATCGCCATTGGTCAGAACCAAGTTTGCTACGGTTGATGGACTACTCGTCGTGTCAATAACCCCGGATCGCTTACTCAACCAGGTGTTGTTCTGTACATACCGAACAACATAGGAACCACCGGTTGCGGGGCTCGGGTCACCGATCTTGTAGGTCTGCCCCAAGCCCAAGGCAACAGTCTGGGTGCTCAATAGATTCACCCCAGTGGCATCATAAACTTGCATCGTGGCCGTTTTGGGGAGCCGACTGGAATCAACTTGATCCAGAAAGGTCAGCGTGCCGGTTATCTCTTTCCCGTTTTGATCCACCAAGAGGGAAATGGCGGGTTGAATGATCCCATGCCGATTAGCTGGCGTTGGATCTGGCTCTGTGTCGCCCGAGTAAAGTTCACAAAATGGAAAACTGGCCTGAGCGGTATTTGTAAAGTCCTCAAACGTATAGCTTGGGTTCGGCGTGAATACGCTTGCATCGTCAGCCCAATATAGATCACTTGATCGCGAAACATTGGTGCCCGGGAAGCGCGGTTCACCAGGCGCGAGCATATTGCCAAAGAGTGGAGAACAAACAACCAGCGGATTAAATGGCACAAAATCCGAACCCGTGTAAGTACCAAGCTCAACGATGATCGAGGCAGCATTAGTCGTGCTCATCCCCCCAGGGAGCGGGATTGTCCCAGAAAGGCTGCTGAGGTCAAAAGGGAGTGCCTTATATGGGCTTGACCCCACGGCGAGGTTCGCAACCGTGACCATCACACCACTGAGGGCTTGACCGTAAGCCGGGCCATTACCTGTGCCATCAAACTGGCGAGCGGTGTAAATCTTTGCGGCGAAATTCTGGGTGCCAGAGGCTGGATTTGTCGCAGCTGGATTCCAGTGAAAGGCAATATACGCGCCTTTTGCAAGGCCGTATTGGGTTCCCGTGTTAAAGGCGGTGGCGTCATTGGCCCACATGTAGGCCCGATAATTCCCCGGAATAACCCATAGACTCTGCAAGCTACTTGGCGTTGTCCCTGTCGCGGGGAGGGCATTTGCCTGTGAATTCATGCTATCAAAGGCATATTTCCAGCTTGCTGCCCGCATATTGGCGGGGGCCTGATACGCATGCAGTGCGCCTACGGGATTGCCAGACGAATCAAGAGGCATCCATCCGGTGGGCTCGACCTGCTCGATCCAATCTGGGTTAACGGGAATCGGCTTGGCGTGCTGGGCAAAGGCGCATGTCGAGAGTCCAGTAATTGCTAGGGCAAGATAACGCATGGTCTAATCAAGTGGGGATGGCAAACAGAGTGCCAAACCACCCCAGTTTACACGTGGGCACCTCGTTAGACCAACATTTGCGTTACTAGGTTCTTGCGAATCTTAAGCGGTTGGTCTCTTCCAAGAGATCGTCAAACCATGCGGTCAAGTCGCCGGTTGGCAATTCTCGTCGAAAGACAAACCATGACTCATAGTGCAAAACGGATTCTCCGGTAGCGAGGCGCCGCATATGTCCGAGGGTTTCTACCTCCAGCATGTCATGGCGGGTAAAAGCTTCAAAGTTTGCCCCGAAATCCGGATACTGCCCACGAAGGTCCGCGCCAAATCGCTTCACAAACAAGAATCCGTCCGTGACATAACAAGCGATTCCCTTCTCAACAAACGCGCCAAACTTGGTCTGACCATCAATCAGGGGGTTTTGCTGCAGACGTATCGCATCATTTCCCCAGGTGTATCTAGGATCATCGAGCCGCGTGTACGGCCAAAGAACGATGGAGCGCGATGGTAGCTTGGCGGCAGCCGGCATGGGGGTTGTCACATGCCCAGGGATTAGGCATTCGCCACCTGGCCGCATAACGGTAATCGCCCAAGGGGCCACTTCTTGAACGGCAGGGGCAACATTATGGACTTGGTGTGCAAGTTCGAAACCTCCAGCGAAGGGGGAAACAAAAAGGGTCTTCTCTAACATTGACGGACCGAGCAAGGGGCGAAACCCATAACTAGTGGTGAGGGACGGGTTCTCATCCTGAGCTTGGCCAATCCACGTATCTACTGGACTGTTTTCTGGCTCGTACGTCCGTGACGTGAGCTCGGGCGAGGTCCAGACACGATGACCACCGTAGCCGTTGTATCCCGTCAGGTCCGTTCGTCCGCGAGTCTCGGGCTTTACGTAGAAGAGATTCCCAGAATCCTCAAACTCTAAGCCAATGACGCGCGGTCCAACGTCAAGAGTGACATAAGCGGACATCTCGCCCGACCGAAGTACCGCGCACCGCCATCCCTCAAAGTTTGTTTCTTCCATCGCGTCATTATCCCTCGCGGGTACCCTTTAGGGGTTCCATGAAGCTCCACGAATACCAATCCAAGGACCTCCTAGCTAGGCACGGCGTGCCCGTACCGCGTGGCGAGGTCACCCGCGACCCAGCGGAAGCCAAGGTCATCGCCGAAAAGTTTGGTGGCAAGGTTGTCGTAAAGGCACAAGTCCTAATGGGGGGCCGTGGCAAAGCGGGGGGCGTAAAGCTCTTTGACGATGCTCAGGCAGCGGCAGACTTCACAAAGGAGATCATCGGCAAGCGCTTGGTCAGCATTCAGAACCCAGCTGGAATGGTCGTTGACAAGGTACTGGTGGCAGAACAAATCGACATCGCGGAAGAGTACTACTTGAGCATTCTTATGGATCGCGCAGCGGCAAAGCTGGTCGTAATGATCAGTAAGGAGGGCGGCATGGATATCGAAGAAGTCGCTGCAACGAACCCGGGTGCGATTGTAAAAGTCCACGTTGATCCAGCTTGGGGCCTTTCGGATTACGAACTCCGAGAAGCAGTCGCGAAAGCAAATATCCCGGCTCCTGCCCGTAGCCAAATGATTTCGATGATCAAGAAACTCGTAAAGGTCTATCTGGACGCTGACGCAGACATGATTGAGATTAACCCTTGTGCTTTGACCCCCGAAGGAAAGCTCCTTGCTGCCGACGCCAAGGTCTCAATTGACGAGAACGCTTTGTATCGACAACTTGAGTATCAAGAAACTGCCGACGATAGCGCCGAAGATCCAATTGAAGCGGAAGCGGCCAGGCGGGGGATTGCCTATGTGAAGCTGGATGGCGATGTGGGAATCATTGGTAACGGTGCCGGCCTTGTGATGTGCTCAATGGATGAGGTCAAGGCCGCCGGCGGGCAGCCAGCCGACTTCCTTGATGTTGGGGGCGGTGCCCAAGCGGAGCGAGTGAAGAGCTGCGTTGAACTCGTCATGATGGACCCCAATGTGAAGGGGATTCTGATCAATATCTTTGGAGGGATCACTCGATGCGACGAAGTTGCAAACGGGATACTGCAGGCTTTCGACGAACTGAATATTGACATCCCGGTTGTCGCCCGAATTGAGGGGACCGCCGCTGAAGAAGGACGCGCAATCCTTTCGGGGAGCAAGATCATGCCGGCGCAATCTATGCAAGAAGCCGCCACGAAGATTGTAGCGGCTACTCGGTAGTCGCAGCGTAGCTGATCGCGTCCTGAGGTTGACGGCGGCGACGGATATGGTAGCGAGCTTTTAACTCTTGATTGACTTCGTCCGAATTCGGAGTTGCCATCCCACCAATCGCCGCGATGATGCAGTTCATCCACAAGTTGGTGAACCCATTGTTTAGCATCATATTGTTAAGGACAAGCCCCATGGAGAGCCCCCCAATGAAAGCCATTTGTCGACGATCAAAACTAATATTCCGATCCCGGACAATGAGTAAGGCTGACCCTAACCCAAGCAAGATAATTGGCAGGAATAGCGCAAGAGCGGGCAACCCTCCCCAGCCCAAAAGCAGTAGAAACCCATTATCAACAAAGGCTCCTTGGGTATAGCGATCGGGAATCGTTCGTCGCACATTCCAAACTAGACGATCGTCGGGGCCAATACCAGTCCAGGGGCGCTCATCCATGATGCTGTAGATTTGCTGCCAACCAATATCCTGGCGATATTGCAATGCATTATCCTTCTTAACGTTGGTTTGTAATGCATAGCCTAGGCGCTCACCCGCTACCGCAACCAACAGGATGAGCACGCCTAAAAAGGCTACCAAATAACGCTTTCCATTTTGTCTATCGCGTTGAACAAGCAAGTACAAGAAAACGAGGGTGCATACAGCCAAGGAAATGTACATGATCCGCGACTGGGCCATCAGGGTTACTAGCAAG
>JADLGZ010000207.1 GCA_020849075.1 Fimbriimonadaceae bacterium
CAAGAAGAAAACGGCGCCGATTGGAGCTTTACGCTTACGCATAGACCAAAATACCTCTACACCTCATTATGAATCGAAAGCTCATTGCTCTGGACGCTCGCCTCTACGGAGGGACTTCCAGCGGTGACTCCACCTATTGGACGGGCCTGATCAATGCCTTGTTTGATTGTGAACATGAGTTTGACGTTCGATTGTTTGCAAATGTAGAGCCACCGGCCAGTGCGCCAGACAATATTCGTAAGAACTGGGTGACCGTGGCTGCGCGAAATGGTCGGATATGGTCCTTCGTTACTTGGCCCTCAGTCCTGCGTAGCGTGGCACCTACCTTGGTTCACACGCAATACTCGCTTCCCTTTGGCTTGCCCGGGCGAAAGGTGACAACGGTGCATGATGTGAGCTTTTGTATCAACCCCGCCTGGTTCTCGCGGAAAGATCGGTGGATGCTGACGAAAGGAGTAGCAAGTGCCATTAGGCGGGCTGATATCGTGATTACCGTATCCGAGACTTCCCAGAAAGAGATTGAAGCGTACTTTCCGGAGGCAAAAGGAAAGACGCGGGTGTCGTACTTGGCGGGGAATCCAACCTTACGAGGAGGTCATCACCTACCCGTCGCTCCGTTTGTTCTCAGTGTCTCGACCCAATGGCCGCGGAAGAATATCCAGTTAGCAATTGATGCCATGGGACGACTACCTAGCGACCTCACTCACCGACTTGTTCTCCCTGGGAAGTCAGGAGCTTCTTTGAGGCTCAATGATCGGGTCGAGACCAAGGGCTATATCTCAGAAAGTGAGTTGGCCGATTTGTACGCATCCGCTGACCTCTATCTGTGCCCAAGCTTGCACGAGGGTTTCGGATTGCCATTAGTTGAGTCATTTTCGGCAGGTTGTCCCGTATTGGCTTCGCGAGGTGGGTCGCTACCAGAGATTGGTGGCAATGCCTGTGAGTACGTACCCGACTGGGATCCTCAGAATTGGGCGAGGCGGATTGAGTTGTTACTCCGGGATTCCGGTAAGCTTGCGGCGATGAGGGAGGCTGGTCTAAAACGGTCTCAAGACTTTTCATGGGAGAAATGCGCACAGAAGCATCTGGAGTTCTATCGGGAAGCAATTCAGTGATAGACCCTGAGTTGCTCGCAATTTTGGCTTGCCCGTTGGAAGCCGAGCGCCCTCCCCTGCGCCTTGATGGACAACAACTCGTTTGCGATTCTTGTCATCACGCATTTCCAATCGTTGATGGCATCCCTCATCTTCTGCCAGAAAACGCGATAGCCTTATGAGCACCAAAGTTCTCAATATCCTGGTCCTACATGGGCCGAACATAAACATGACGGGCTTTCGTGAGCCTGATCTCTACGGCAAGAAGCCTCTTAGCGACATTGATGCATTGATTCAAGCCGAGGCAAAGAACCTCGGCATGGAACTCAGGATACTGCAGTCGAATCACGAAGGGGTTCTGATAGACACGATCCAAGAGTGCCGGAGTTGGGCTGATGGGATTGTCATTAATGGTGGCGGGCTATCGCACACCTCAATTGCGTTGCGAGATGCTCTTTCAAGTGTTCGACTGCCCGTGGTTGAAGTGCACATGACGAATGTCTATGCTCGTGAAGATTTTCGCCATAAGTCCGTTACGGCGGGCGTAGCATTGGGAGTGATTACGGGGTTCGGAGGCTTCGGTTATGTAATGGCCTTGAGAGCCATTCAGAACCTGCACGAGGAGGTCGTCTGATGGGGCAGGTCAAGCGAGTTCATGAGGCAATGGCTGCGGCCGGATGGGACGCCATTTTGCTCAGTGCATCTAGTAGCGTGCAATGGATTAGCGACTTCACTGGCTCTTTTGGATATGCTCTGATTACCACGGATGACGCACTTTTTATAACCGATAGTCGGTATGCGATTCAGGCTGAACAACAGATCAATGATTTGGAAATAAAATCGTTTGGATCACCGAAGAATATATATGAGGTACTGTCCGATGAATTCTCGAAGAGGCAAGTTCAACGCCTAGGTTTTGAGCCGTCAATCACCTTTGGCGCCTGGGAAACGTGGAAAGAGAAGTTTCATGGTGTGGAACTCCTGCCCTTGGGAGATCTGATCCCGGGACTGATGAAGATCAAGACGGACGCCGAGATCAACAAAATCCGGGAGGCTTGCCGGCTTGGTGACGCTTGTATGCAACGTGCGCTTAGCATGGTTCAAGTGGGCGTCAGTGAATATGATATCGGCCTAGATATTGAGTTCTTCTTTAGAAAGAATGGAGCGGCGATTGGCTTTGATCCCATTGTTGCAAGTGGCCCCAATAGCGCCAAGCCCCATGCGCGACCTAGCGAGCGCAAGATCCAACGGGGGGATTTTGTGACCATAGATTTGGGATGCACACTGGATGGCTATTCGAGTGACCTAACGCGGACGGTGGTTGTTGGAGAGGCGACAGACCGGCAATGTGAGATTTACGAGCAAGTTCTGCGGGCCGAAGTTGAGTGCTGTCAGATGCTCGTGGCAGGAGCCAACGGCAAAGACGTTGATCAGCATGCACGCAACATCCTAGATGAGAAGGACCTGGGCCAGTTTTTCGGCCATTCGCTAGGTCACGGCCTTGGCCGAGCTGTCCATGATCCTGGGCGACTGCACTTTACGGCGGACGAGCCCTTAACAGTAGGTCAGGTATGGACCGTTGAGCCAGGCGTTTACATCGAGGACTTCGGAGGCGTACGCATAGAGGACGATGTGGTCATCACTGCCTCGGGTCCCGAAATCTTAACGAGTACGCCAAAAGAGCTCACCGTTGTCTGATCTGATAAGTATCACTGGTTATCGGATCTCGGACCGATCAGCACCAGTTACGGTCAGGGTCAACAAGGGGGCCATGGTCGGGATCACCGCTCCAGCCGAGGTCGATGTCTCGCGATTTCTGGCTGAGTTTGTGGGTAATGCGGGCCGAAAGGTATCCAGTTCATGGGTGGATCCCGATCGCCTCAAGGGTAGATTAACCGTTCAGCAATTGGGGAAAGAGGCGGATGCTGATCGCATCACCCGAATTCTCACGCTTCTACGGTTATGGGATGTAAGAAAGGCAACGCT
This sequence comes from Fimbriimonadaceae bacterium, assembly GCA_020849075.1. Taxonomy (GTDB): domain Bacteria; phylum Armatimonadota; class Fimbriimonadia; order Fimbriimonadales; family Fimbriimonadaceae; genus JAFLBD01. The sequence continues at coordinate 3,081 of JADLGZ010000207.1, forward strand.
GGCGTCCCTTGGGGAGAGGCAAAAGCGGGTGGCGGCTTTTGTGCCGGCTCTGGCCAGCGACTTCAACCTTATCTTGGCGGAGGAGTGGCTAGACATGCTGGATCCTTGGGCGAGTGCAGGGCTGATTGAATTACTACGAGAGCACCCTGCGGCCAAGGTCATCGTCTCCATGCGCCCGGATGTTCTTGCTCAAGTTGACCGCTTACTTGTACTTAGTCCGCGAGGGGTGAGGTTTGATGGTGCACCTTCCGATTTGATCACGATTATTGGGCCAGCGACAGTTGAGGTAGAGACAACTGATCCAGGAGCCGTGGCTGCCTTGGTCGAACCCCTGCATCTACAGATCGAATCTACATCAGAAGCGTTTACGATAAGGACTACGGAGGGACAACGTCTGGCGGCAGAATTAGCACTTCAAGGCTACCCGTGGATCAAAGCGATTACCGTTCGAACACCCACGCTGGACGAGGCCCTCCGGTCACTTATTCGGTAGTTGGATCTGATCGCAAGTGACCAACTACTTTTCGAGAATCTCCGTCGCGCAGGGTAACACCCTGAGCATCAAACCAGTCTAGGACGTGGATTACTAAGTCGCGACGGAGATTGGTAGCTCGTCGAAAGTCCGCGACTGTAAAGGTAGATCCTAGGGTGGAAAACCCTTCCGACAAAGCCTCAAGATGCACGGGTAGGGTCAAAACCCCCGGTGCCAATCGAACAATGCGCCCTTGTTGCACTCCAATGGCAAGAATCTCCCCCGTTGCTTGGGGTGGGATGTGGAGGGCCTGGGTGAGATCTTTTTCGTTCCAGAATGTTGCGCCATGCATAGTGGCCTCAACGCGAGCCAGAAGTTCTTCCTGGCGCCGATTCATGCGCTGAAGGACTGCATCTGCATGTCTCCATCTCGGCAAATCCAAAGGTCAAAAGTATCCTTGGTCGTTGCGGCCCCAACTTCGCCATCTCGGTTCATGGCGAAGACCACGCACGGAAGTTCTTGGGCTTTGGCCTGTCGTCGAAGCATTTGCTGAACGACAGCTTCGCAAGCCTGCTGAGGCGGCAATCCTTGTCTCATGAATTCAACCGCTCGGAAGGAAGCGACGGCTTTCCAGAGTTCTTCACCATTTCCGGTTGCTCCCGCGGCTCCGATTTCGTCGTCCGCGTATATGCCGGCCCCGAAGATCGGTGAATCGCCAACTCGTCCAGGTTGCTTGAAGGGGAGGCCGCTTGTCGAAGAAGCGGCAGCCATCTTTCCGTTGGTTAAACCCAACATCGTGACGGTGTCACTGTGCGTGTGTTCGTACACTTTGATCCGTTCCGGGCTTTCACACCACTCTTCCCAACGATTGATCACTTGGGCCGTCAACGTTTGACGCGGTTCAAAGCCTTTCTCGATTGCGTACCTTCGGGCTTGGTCGCCGGCAAGCATGACGTGCGGCGTATCCTCCATCACCTTTCGGGCGACTGAAATCACCGGGACAATGTTTCGGACAGCGCAGACCGCGCCGCACATGAGGTCGCTACCTCTCATAATGCTGGCATCAAGTTCCAAGTCGCCTTCTGAATTTGGTAGCGAACCTAGACCGATCATGATCAAGTTCGGATCAAGCTCAGCGGCCGCGAGGCCAGCTTCCAGCGTATCGATGAGTCCGCCGTCCGATTGTCGTTTGTCCCATGCGGCACGGATTGCAACTTCTCCCGGCTCCTTCCAAGTTGAGAGAATCGTAGTCACAGCAGAATTCGGTTGGTGGGCCTAACTAGATTCGAACTAGTGACCTCACCCTTATCAGGGGTGCGCTCTAACCAACTGAGCTATAAGCCCAACCGTTCGGC
>JADLGZ010000208.1 GCA_020849075.1 Fimbriimonadaceae bacterium
ATCTACCCGCAATTGTTGCGCTGAAAGCAGGTTCTGCGGAGGCGGTTTGGGTAGATTCGGTCGCCAGATTGCGGAAACTAGCATTATGGACGAGCTTGAAGGATGAACTGAGTCTCCTCAAACTTTATGATTGGCCGAGGTTTACGCTTTCTAATACTCCTGATACGCGCAGTAGAATTGCGCAACAGTACGCAGAGTGGCTAAGAGCGTTTTCCGACACCCTCGGGGAGAATGCTATCTTTTCTATGTCTCCTGTCGAGGCATTGCGAATAGCAGAGGCCGCGCCATATGTTCCCTGGAGCGCCCAACCCGAGATTAAAGAAAGTCACGCACAAGTCCTATGTCGCATTAAGGGGGTTGCGTGGCGTCCGGAGCTAAATCTGAACCAATCTGCGAAGACCCAGCGGCAGAATGGAACGGCAAGTATCTCCAACAGGGGTCTCATGGCGCAACTCATCGCTGAGCCTGATGAGTTTGAGCCGTACGCAAGTTCTGTGCTTGCTCTTGAGAGCCTCCAGCGAGGCGTTTCAATTCAGCCAGCAATAGGGATATCAGCACTGAGGTTGTTGAATCTGTACCAGTTTCGCCCCGGCGATCACAGCCCCGATGCAGCTTTACAAGAAAGTGGACTTCTCATCTCCTTTCTTCTCAATGGGGCCAAGAGCCCGATCCGATCGAATGGCGACACTTGGGATTATGGCCCCATGGTTTGTTACCTCCACCCCCCAAAGAGCCTTCGCAAAGTGACCCTTGAAGAGCGGACGGAGACCACGATTTCTAGCGTTGGCGGCAATACCGAGTATCCGTTCCCAACTGGAACCGACCAAAGGAGCCCCTACGATTTTGGAGCTAACCTTGCTTTCATGGTGTGGACAAATTTCCGTGAAGACGACTTTGATAAACTGGGATCCATAGAAGGTGGTATGGCGGATATTCCGCAGATGGCGATTGTCTTGACCTTCCCCACAGGCATAGCTCGCCGGAATATTGAGCTCGCGCCGCTGTCCGAAGTGAAGCGAATGAAGATCTCGGACATGCCGGGGCACATTCAAGCCGACATTAGGCGTGGCTTTGACTCTGCTATTGCAAAACTTAAGAAGAGTACAAAGCCCCCGATTCCGTAGTTCACCGGTTCAACACCTTTAGTCATTTACCGTCGAAATCCAAAGGAGACTGGGTTCCGGTAGTACCACGCCCCCTGGCCCCCCTCACGAGTGAGGGGGGGATAATATGCGCACACATGCGATTCACCAAGTCCGACCTGCATTCGGTGGTAGATTGCACGGAGGATAGGCGCTAGTCTGATGCAAATCTACGGCTCTTGCGTGCCGAGCAAGCTCTAGCCAATCCAAAGCGGCAGCAAGCAGCCCGCACTCTAAACCGGGGTTACCGGCTCTTGGGGTGCGCTTTCTCGACCGCGTCCTTCAGTCTTTCGATGCTGATGTGCGTGTAGACCTGCGTGGTCGCGAGGGACTCGTGGCCGAGGAGTTGTTGCACGGTCTTGAGGTCCGCGCCGCCATCGAGCAGGTGCGTCGCGAAGGAGTGGCGAAGGGTGTGCGGGGAGGTCTCGGGAGGCAATCCTGAACTCACCGCCCAGCGCTTGATGATATTCTGCACCGTGCGGGTTGTGAGGGCTTTGCCTTGCTTGTTGGTGAAGAGGGCGTCGTCGGGGCGCGGGCTGATCGGGGTTTCGCGCTCGGCCTGAAGGTACTTCTCGATCGCCCGCGCGCAGGTGCGCCCAAAGAGCGTGACGCGCTGCTTGCTACCCTTTCCTTCGACCTGAACGAGGCCATTTCCTAGATCAAGGACGTTCATCTTGACGTTCACAACCTCTGCCGCGCGGAGGCCGGCAGAGTACATGAGCTCCAGAATCGCGCGGTCGCGGAGGGGAGTTTTGCCGGGCGGGTCTTGGTCGAGAAGGTCTTCAGCTTGGTGCTTGCTGATGACCTTGGGGAGCTTCTTGCGGCGAATCGGGGCTTCGAGTTGCTCGGTCGGGTCGTGGTCGAGCTTCCCAACTCGTTTCAGATAGCGCGCGAAAGCTCGAAGGGTGCTGAGCTTGCGGGCGCGGGTGACCGATGAGCCGCCGTGTGCGCGGAGGTAAGTGCTGAGGGTGGCTGGGGATAGCTGGGAGGTGGCTTGGAGTTGCTGGGAAAGTTGGCGCAAGTCAGCGCCGTATGCGCGAACGGTTAGGGGCGACTTGGTCGCGGAGAGCCACTTTAGGAAGGCGTCAATCTGCTCGTCGAGCTCAGACTTTCTTGAAGATGAGGCAGGCATTATGGCCTCCGAATCCGAACGAGTTAGTGAGCGCGACATTGACTTCCTGGCTACGGCCTGCATTCGGGACGTAGTCGAGGTCGCAATCGGGGTCTGGATTGTCGTAATTGATCGTCGGCGGCACGAAGCTGTCGCGGATGGCAAGTAAGCAGAAAATGGCTTCGACCGCGCCGGTCGCGCCAAGCGAGTGGCCCAGCATGGACTTCGTGGACGACACGGGAATCTTGTACGCGTGCTCGCCAAAGGCTTGCTTGATCGCGCCGGTTTCCTGCTTGTCGTTGTAGAACGTCGAAGTGCCGTGGGCATTGATGTAATGCACGTCCGACGGGTTCAAGTCGGCCTTTTGAAGGGCCATGCGCATCACTCGCGTTGCGCCCGCACCATCGGGATCGGGTTGGGTGATGTGGAAGGCATCAGCTGTCATGCCGTAGCCAACCAACTCTCCATAAATCTTCGCGCCACGCGCCATAGCGTGGTCATAGTCTTCAAGGATCATCACTCCCGCCCCTTCGCCAATAATGAACCCATCTCGCTCCTTGTCAAAGGGGCGGCTAGCATGCTTGGGGTCATCGTTTCGAGTGGTCATGGCCCGGGCTGCGCAGAAGCCGGCGAGCGCGATCTCGTTGATGGGTGCCTCGGCGCCTCCAGTGACCATGGCGATGGCGTCGCCCCGGCGAATAATCTCATAGGCATCGCCGATCGAATTGGCACCGGTGGCACAGGCAGTAACGACGCAACTATTCGGCCCCTTCAGGCCGTGGGCGATGGAAACCCAGCCACTCGCCATATCCGGGATCATGTACGGGACCAAGAATGGCGAAACCCGGGATGGGCCGCTCTCTAGGTGGCGCTTGTGTTGCTCACCAAGAGTTTGGAGCCCACCGATCCCCGCGCCGATCAGAACGCCAATGCCATCTCGGTTGCTATCATTGATAGGCAAACCGCTGTCGTCAAGGGCCATCTGAGCCCCAGCGTGGGCAAAGGCAATGAAGCGATCAACTTTCCGAGCGTCTTTTTTGTCGAGCCAATCTTCTGGATTGAAGTCCTTGACTTCGGCGGCGATCTGAGTGGAATAGTCGCTGACATCAAATGAAGCGATGCGATCAACGGGGTTATGTCCCGCCTTCACAGCGTTCCAAGACTTTTCAACACCGGTACCGAGGGCTGTAACGAGTCCAATTCCCGTTACAACGACGCGCCCGGATGACCGGTAAGGCGAGGCCATTACTGCTTTGCTTTGATGTAGTTGACGGCGTCGCCAACGGACTTAAGCTGGGCAACGTCATCATCCGGAATATCAATGCCGAATTCTTCTTCGAAAGCCATGACGAGCTCAACGACGTCCAATGAATCTGCGCCGAGATCTTCGGTGAAGCTGGCCGCTTCTGTTACTTCTTCTTCTTTAACGCTGAGTTCTTCAACGGTCACCTTGACCACTTTAGCGAGGATTTCTGCATCACCCATGCCGCGAACAA